>JASLIR010000469.1 GCA_030152125.1 Alkanindiges sp. | reverse complement strand
GGTTATTGCAGATTACTTTAACCGGATGAGCATCCATATTGAAACTTAACTGATGTGCCAGATGCTGGTGCGGGTGATTATCTCCGCTAAGCCCTGTAAACACGCCAACCCCAAAACCAATGGCAATATGGCCTTGCCAGTTGCCCGAGAGGGCTGGTTGTAGTTGTGGCTGTAATGGCTGCTGTGCCTGCATCGCGTTGACCCTGATAAATCTGTGCGGCTGATTACTTTAAAAATTTATTTTAAAAATGCCGCAAAATACTGCTGAAAACCGGTCTGCTGTAACTGCTGATGCGCCTTCCTGAACTCATCGCCATATACCGGGTCGGGGTTTTGCCATTCCTTGCGCATGATTTTGGGCATTTGCGGATTTTTGGAGCGCTGGCATACCAGTAACGCCAGCAACTGGCAAAAGCCTTCTTCCTGTGCGGGTGTGGCAAACTTGTAATGTCGCTGCGATACCAGCACATGGCCAATTTCATGGCTGAGTACCCATACCAGATAGGCGGTAGGCATGCCATACACCACCTGAATATGTGCATCGCGGTGCTTGCTGTTATTAAACATGTCAATCAGGACGGTATTTTCTGCAAAGCCCTGTACGTTACTGCTGCCCCTCAGGCTGGTCATTTTTTCCTGGCTGATCAGGGTTGCGACGGTACTGCCGCGCTGGAACTTAAAACCCAGTTCATCAATCTGCTGTAACGTCCATTGAGCTACTTTTTTCAGGTTTTCCGGGGTGGCAATAATATGCTGGCTGCATTCATTGCATAGTTTTCGCCCATCTGCATACTGTTTTGTGTTGCGTGTCAGGGTGGGGCTATGGCAGTAGTAGCAGGTGCTAAAAAATGGAAGCATGGCAAGGTAATACAGTGATATTGCCTGTATCTTAGCTGGATTAATGAGGGCTGAATACTAGTGCGTGCTGTTCGCCAGCGGGAAGCAGGGGCTGGAGATATAAAAAAAGCCGGGGCAGCGTTGGCAGACCCCGGCAACAAGGGTAAAGGTTTAAAGTCCCTGGTTCTTCAGGCGATTGGCCTGTTGACGGTAGACACTCACCGGGTCCTGCAGGAAGCCAACCAGGCCAACTACCTGATTCACTTCATCCAGATGGTTATAGGCATAATTGTCACGCAGTACGGTGCCTAAATGGCTGGAACAGCGTGGCACTAGGCCATCGTTTGCTTCCGGAATCAGCAGGGAGGTTGCTGCCAGGCCATAATCAATCGGGTCGAACAGGTTGGTAATGGTGCTGGTGCCACTCCATGAATAGTAACGGATACCGTTAACCAGCTCGGTACCGGTACCACAGGCGGTGGTTGGCACACCGGCAGGGAAGCGGGCGTTAAACACAGCTGATCCCTTGGTGGTTAATGAAGCCAGACCAGCCAGTGCATCCTGCTCATAATAATGACCGGAACCCACACCCACCAGCGTAAAGAAGGCATTCACACCGGCGGAAATTACCGGTGCCAGTACAGTACCTACCACCGGCGAATCAGCCAGCGCCTGTACCACATCGGCCACTGGGGAGCCTTTGGTCGGGCCACCTACAGCAGTGACTGAGGCAACATTGGCAGGCAGTACCCCGGCCACATAACGTACAGACTGTGAACCATGGCTATGCCCAATCAGGTTTACTTTTTGTGCACCGGTGATGGCCAGAATCTGTTTAACCTGGGTTAATAGCTGTTCACCACGTACTTCGGAAGACTGGAAAGAAGCCTGCTGGGTAGCAAATACCTGTGCGCCGTTACGGGTTAAATCTTCGGTAATGCCATTCCAGTATTGCAGTGGGCCAACAGCGGAAAAACCAGCCATGCCTTGACCCAGTACAATCGGATATTTGGTTTTGCCATAGGTTGATGTTGCGGAGACGTTACCACCCTGGCGGCAGCCATCGGTATCGCAGTACTGCCAGCTAGCAGCTTGGGCAGCGCCCACGCCTGTAGCCATTATTCCACCTGCCAGTGCGATCATTTTAAACAGTTGCGCTTTCATGAACTTTCCCTATCGTGATGTGTTTGTTATTTGAATGACACATCACTCCTGATTGCATGGCACGACAATAATACTGTCATCCGCTTTGCAATATTTACAGTACCGTAGGCCTTACAGCACTGCTATTCCTTTACCCGCAAAGTTATCCTGCATGGAGCCATCACGGGTGAATAGGAGCATGGTCATTATCTGCACAATCTTAATTCCACATTAAAATATTTTCTTGTGCAAGAATGACGCAACATTGTGTAAAAATGCCATGCCGACGAACGGATGACTGGTCATCGCATATCCTGACAACGATGCTATACTCGAAAAGCATGACGTTGATGACATATTCGCTTGTCAGGATTCAGGATGATGATCAATTTAAACGATGCCTACACCATGAGTAGCTGGGTGGTCAGTTTGCTGGGTTTTCTGGAGAGCCGGGGCTTTTCCAAGGACATCATATTGCAGCGCGCCGGGCTGGACCCATCGCTGCTTAATGACATACGTGCCCGTTATCCGGTGCAGGGGATTTCGCGCCTGTGGCAGTATGCCTATGAGCAGGCAGGTGCGACGGTGGGCCTGGAGGTTGCCAGGTATTTTCGTCCCGGACACTGGTCCACACTGGGCGTGTCGTTACAGTCCAGCCTGAATGTGGACGAGTTCCTGCAACGCATCTGCCGTTATGTATCACTTATTTCCGACGCCATAGAAGTACGCTACGAAGAGTCGTCCATTGCCGCCAAAAAAATTGCGACAGGTTTTCTGCTACCGGTGAATTTGCAGGATGAACGCATGGAGTTTTACATGCTGGCGGCCCTGCGTTTAAGCGAGATGATTTTTGGTGGTCCTGCGCATATGGCGCGGGTGGATTTAACCCGCAAGCTGCCAGAAAACCCACAGCCCTGGCACGATGCATTTGGGCAGAATATCCTGTGGAGTGCACCGGAATTTGCCATTCATTTTGAACAGAAGATACTGGCTTTTAAGGCGCCGTATGTAGACAGCCGTTTGTCGCTGCTGCATGAAAACGAGCTGCTGGAGCGGTTGCAGCGGCAAAACGACCTGTCCTGTAGCCAGCGTATCCGGCGTGAGTTATTGCAGCTGTTGCCGCAGGGTGAACCTTCCATCAAGGATGTGGCAGCCCGCCTGCATATGAGTGTGCGCTCGCTGCAACGGCATCTGGAAGATGAAGGTTTGAGCTTTCGAGGGGTGGTGGAAGCGGTACGCCTGCAAATGGCGCAGCAGTATTTAAGCCAGACCCGGCGTAGCCTGTCGGAGATTGCCATGCTGACTGGCTTTTCCAACCAGAGCAATTTTTCCAATGCCTTTAAGCGCTGGACCCAGATGACCCCCAACCGCTACCGCGAGCAGCAGGCCAGCGATTTATAAGTACCGGATGTTTAGTTGCAATGGACTGCGACTGGGTGATTTCCAGCAGGAAAACAAATACCCGCCTTAAACATCAGCCAATACCTCTCCTTTGATAATTCCTGTACCCGCAGTTTACCGCGCGTGCATATTGGCTAAATATTGCCTGTTTACACTGCCAAAATTATATGGGCAGGAGAGGGTTTTGTCTGAACCTGAATTTTTACAGAGTGCAGCCACTGATTTAACTGCGTTACAGCGCAAGCAGATTATCGACCTGTGCATGGATGCCTTTGGGGAGGACCCATGGAGCCAGTATGCCTTTATGCAACAGGCTGTGCATCTGCTTGCCTTGGAAGGGCAGCGGATAGTGGCGCATGCCCTGTATACCACCCGGCAACTGACACTGCATAGCAAGCCATCTTTTAAAACCGCTTATGTGGAGTATGTGACGACCAGCCAGCTATACCGGGGACAGGGACTGGCTGCCGGCCTGCTACGCAGCCTGTTACATCAGTTGCCCGCACAGGGTTATACGCTGGCGGCACTGGCTGCTGAGGACAGTGGCTTTTATACACGGCTGGGATGGCAGACATGGCCGTGGCGGTTACAGATACGTGGTCAGGCGCAACTGCTGGCTACCCCGCATGATGAAATTATGTTGTACCCGTTGAATGCCTACTGCCAGCAGCAGATACAGCAGGCGGGTGCCAGCAGTGTGATGACTACTGACTGGCGTGAAGGGGAGTTATGGTGATCTCTGTTTACCTGTTTACAAAAAATCTGCTTGCATTGCGGATTTATTATGCATATTATGATTGAGTAATCACTCAATATAGATTTTGGTAGTTTAGATGGCACGGGCAAAAAGCGAGGATAAACG
>JASLIR010000451.1 GCA_030152125.1 Alkanindiges sp. | reverse complement strand
TACCCAATCCTGTTAACAATATGCTGCTTCAGATGAGTAGTTTGGACAAGACACTCTTTTTTATAAAGACCATCCCGCAGTTGCTGGGTGAAGAGCTGATTACCATACTGCCTTTTCTGGCCATCCTGTTTTTTGGCAGTCAATATGCCGGTTTAAACCGCAAGTCTGCCATCCTGCTGGCGTGGCTGTTGTCCTCCCTGCTGTTTGCACTGGTGCATTTACCCACCTATGGCTGGAACTGGCTGCAATGTGTGGTGGTGATTGGTTGCGCACGATTAGTGCTGACCCTGCCCTGGATGATGACTAAAAATATCTGGGTATCTACTGGCGCGCATATTATGAATGACTGGCTGCTGTTTAGCCTCACTTTGCTGGGTGCGGGATTAGCTGCTAAAGTTTGAACAGGCATAGCGCGACTATAAAGCCGGACAAGGGATAAAGAAGATGATTTTTATCAAGCGTGTATATGAGCCGGTAGCTCCAGAAGACGGCTACCGCGTACTGGTGGACCGCTTATGGCCACGCGGTATTAAAAAAGAAGTACTGCAACTGGATGCGTGGGCCAAAACCGCTGCACCATCCAATGAATTGCGCCAATGGTATCACCAGCATCTGGAGCAGCAACAGGAGTTTACTGCACGCTACCAGCAGGAGCTAAATGCACACCCGGAATACTGGATGCCTTTGCTGGATCATGTACGTCAGGGCAACATGACCCTGTTGTATGCCGCCAAAAATATTGAATTTAACCATGCACGGGTGCTAGCCGAATTTCTGGAAGTGCAGCAGGATGCGATGGGAGATTCCAGTTCACCGGTGTGTTATGCCAGTCAGTTTAAGGATTAAGCCGGTATCGGGGGGATGGTGCGATAGTGTTTAAAGGTGGCATTTAAGAATGGTGTTTAAAAAAGTTGCCTTTCTTTACAGACCGTCACTGTATCTGGCGTGCCTGCTTTAGCACAATACACGCTTTGCAGGGCAAGGATGGACAAGATGCAGCACTCCCCACGCAGACGCACCTTATTGCTGGCATTACTGACCACACCACTGGTGGGAGCCTGTGCGCCCTTGTGGGCAGCATCGTCGCGCTGGCCACAGGAGATGGATTTAAGAAAGCAACTGGCCATGCTGGAGCGGCAGGCACAAGGCCGTTTGGGGCTATCCCTGCTTAATACCGCTACGCAGCAACATTTTAGCTATCGTGGTGACGAGCGTTTTCCGTTTTGCAGTACCTTTAAGGCCTTGCTGGCAGCAGCCATCCTGAAGCAAAGCATGCAGGATAACAGGCTGTTGCAGCAGCGTTTAAACTTTTCTGAACAGGACGTACAGGCATCCGGCTATGCACCCGTTACCAAACAGCATATTGCTACCGGCATGACGATTAACGAGCTATGTGCAGCGACCATTCAATACAGTGATAATGCGGCGGCCAATGTGTTGCTAAAAGTGCTGGGTGGGCCGCAGGCCTTAACCGCGTTTATGCGTGAGGTGGGTGATGCGCATTTCCGGCTGGACCGCTGGGAGCCGGAACTGAATAGCGCGATACCCGGTGATGCACGCGATACCTCCACCCCAATGGCTATGACAAAGACCCTGAATAAACTGGTATTGGGTGATGCACTGGGTTTAACCCAGCGTGCCCGCCTGGCTGACTGGTTAAAAGGCAATACCACCGGGGATAAGCGAATCCGGGCGGGCGTGGCAACTGGCTGGCAAGTGGGTGATAAAACCGGCACCGGGTCTTATGGCACCACCAATGACATTGCGGTTATCTGGCCGGATAAAGCCAAACCCCTGGTGCTGAGCGTGTATTTTACCCAGCAGGCTAAAGATGCAGCCCCGCGTGATGATGTGATTGCCGCCGCTAGCCGTATTGCCCTGCAATTGGTCAGCTAAATTTCATCTGCATAAGGACTACTTAAGACAATCATGCAGCTGCACTGGTTTAGAACTGATTTGCGGGTACAGGATAATACTGCATTACTGGCAGCCTCCCGGCGTGGCCCGGTGCTTGCGGTGTATGTGATGAGTCCGCAGCAATGGCAGCAGCATGATGATGCCGCCTGTAAAATAGATTTCTGCTACCGCAACCTGCAACCACTCAAACAGGCGCTGGCAGATTTAAACATTCCCTTGCTGGTCCGAAGCGCCGATAACTGGTCGGATATTCCCCAGCTGCTCCAGGAGCTGTGCCAGCAATATGCCATACAGGCTGTGCATGCCAATCAGGAATATGGGGCGAACGAAGCGGCACGGGATCGCGCTGTTAGCCAGTTATTACAGGCGCAGGGCATACCTTTGCATTTGTATAATGACCAGTTGTTATTTCCGGCAGGTAGTATCCGCAACCAGTCCGGGCAGTATTTCAAGGTATTTAGCCAGTTTAAAAAAGTGGCCTATCAGCAGTTGTATCAGCATGTGCCGGCACTGCAACCAGCTCCTGCAGTGCAATCCTCCCCGGCGCTTCAGCCCGATAACATCCCTCATTTTAGCCCTCTGCCGGGGACTGAAAATTCATTTGCCAGCCACTGGCCAGCAGGTGAGCAGACGGCGCTACAAAGGCTGGATAATTTTGTGGATGAACAGATTAACCAGTACCATCAATCGCGCGATTTTCCGGCTTTAAATAATGGCACCAGTCAGTTGTCGGCGTATCTGGCCGCCGGGGTGGTGTCCGTGCGGCAATGCCTGCATGCCGCATTGGTCAATACACGTGGTGAATTGCTGACCTCCAATGAGGGTGTGAATACCTGGCTGAATGAACTGTTGTGGCGTGAATTTTACAAGAACATTGTGCATGGTTTTCCGCATGTATCACGGCATCGTGCTTTTAAGCCGGATATGGAAAATATTGCCTGGCGTGATGCGCCGGAGGATTTAGCCGCATGGCAACAGGGCAAAACAGGCTTTCCCTTAATTGATGCCGCCATGAAGCAATTGCTGGCAACCGGCTGGATGCACAACCGATTGCGTATGCTGGTGGCGATGTTCCTGAGCAAAAACCTGCTGATCGACTGGCGCCAGGGTGAGCGCTGGTTTATGCAGCATTTAATAGATGGTGATTTGGCCGCCAATAATGGTGGCTGGCAGTGGAGTGCTTCCACCGGTACGGACAGTGTGCCGTATTTCCGTATTTTCAATCCCATTACCCAGTCGCAAAAATTTGATCCCAATGGGGATTTTATTCGCTATTGGCTGCC
>JASLIR010000422.1 GCA_030152125.1 Alkanindiges sp. | reverse complement strand
CTGCTGGCCGGATTTATGTTTGCCACCTTTGCCGTTGCCGGTAGTCAGTGCAGCAGCAGGGACTGTCAGTACATTCTTGGCTTCATCCAGCACAATGTATACCTGCGCAGTCATATCAATACGTAGCTGCCCATCGGTATTAGGCACATCAAACAGGGCATTGTAGTAAATGGCCGTGCTGCTGGAGGATGAGCTGGAGCTGCTGGCGCTCTCGGTTTTAATGGAGTCCGGCGCAGGCTCTACATCACGCAGGGTAGCGTAGTGTTTGGTGTCTGGGTCGCCCAGTGTGGTGAAGTAAACATTTTGCCCTTTCTTGATTCTAATAACGTCTGCTTCGCTGACCTGTGCATTAATAGTCATAGTTTGCAGCTTGGCCAGTTTTACAATGGTCGGGGCGGACTGGTTGGCGTTTACGGTTTGGCCCTCCTCAGTCACAATGGCAACCACCGTACCATCAATCGGCGCACTAATACGGGTATAGCTCACGTTTTCACGGGCGGTAGATACGGTTAGGCGTGATTGCTGGATTTGTGCATCAATCGCTGCAATATTCGCTTTGGCTGTTGCCAGTGCCGCATCAGCCTGTTCGTACTCGGCGCGGGAAGTTGCATCCTTGGACAACATTTCCTTTTGGCGTTTAAATGCCAGTTCTGCTTCTTTAAGGGCAGCGATACGCACCTGTTTCTGCGCTTCCAGATTATCAATCGCCGCTTCCTGATTCTTCAGGTCATTTTCCTGGCGGACCGAATCAATCTGTGCAATTAACTGGCCTTGCTTAACCTCGTCACCCAGTTTGACGTACATCTTTTTTACCTGACCGGATACCTGCGCACCCACGCTGACCAGCTGCTGGGCTTGCAGGGTGCCGGTTGCCAGTACGGTGTTTTCGATATCACCCATACTAACGTCGGCAGTCAGATACTGGTTGGTGTCTTTTTTCGGCCTGGTGAAATACCAGCCGGAAAAAATTAATACCAGGACACAGACAAACAGAATGGAATACTTAAGTGGCTTCGACTTTGGCAACATGGGTAAATAAACTCAATCAGGTTTTTGGTACGTTTTATACGAAGAGGTTGATACGGCAGCGATACTATAAACGAAATATAAACGAAAAAAGTTAAGGTTGAATTATAAAGTTTTGCCAAGCTATGTATTTGTTTATATATAAATAATTGGCCGAAATTTGTAATTTTTTGCAAGGCGGTATTCATACTTTGCCATTAACTTTTTGTAAATGAGAATATTTATCCTTATTCAAAGGGTCGCCTGCAGGGTGCCACACACTGACAGCCCGCTAAAAAGAAGCTGAAAACTATTTTCTGTTCAGCAGGAAAACAGGGAGGAATTAGCAGTATAAATAGAAGCTTACATAGTGAAATAAAAAAGTGCGGGATTTGGATTGTGATAGGGTTGCAAGCCCGTTACTATCAATCGTGAATAGATGATGAAGCGATGAAAAGGAGAAGGTGATGACGTATGATTTAAACAACAATAACAAACAACTACTAATGTTTAACAAGCATGCGCAGCATTCAGCCAAGCGCTGATTGAAGGCTGAAGCAGACAATAATCAGAGTATATTCTCTACAAAAGGGAACGTAACGAAAAGGAACGTAAATTTTTAATGATGACTTTGTTTAGCGCCACAGAAACTATTCCGTTTGGCGTAGCCATGGCGGTTATGCTGGGGCTGGCTGTTCTTGAGATTGTGGGCTTCCTGATTGCTATTAGCCCCAGCGAGTGGGTAGACCATATGGTGTTTCCTGACCTGCATGTGGATGGCGGGGCAGATGGGGTATTAGGCTGGCTGCATGTGGGCAAGGTACCTACCTTAATCCTGCTGATTTTATTTTTAACCTGTTTTTCAGTGACTGGGTATCTGGTGCAAATGCTTAGCCAGTCCATGTTGCATGCCTATTTGCCCGCTGTGGTTGCGGTAGCACCGGCACTGCTGGGTGCTGTGCTGTCAGTACACCTGTTTGGTGGATGGATATCACGGATTATCCCGCGTGATGAAAGCTCTGCGATTAGTGAAACCACGTTTATTGGCAAGCTGGTTACTGTTACGGCAGCTTCATCCCTAAGCGGGGTAGCCTCACAGGCGCGTTTCCGCGATACCGATGGCCGCGCCTACTTTATGCTGGTGGAGCCAGCACAGGAAGGCTTTAATTTGCAGGATGGCATGCAGGTACTGATTGTACAAAAGATTGGCCCGGTTTACCGGGTAACAGCAAATCCGCAGGTTGAGTAAACCGGAATATTTTTTAAAACAAACTGATAAGGAATAAATTAATCTTGGACATGGTAAATCTGATTCAAATAGGCATTTTGGCCGCCATTATTCTGTTTGTGATTGTCGTGTTTGGCGTCATCCTGGCACGCCTTTACAGGCGCTCTACCAAGGAAGTGGCCTTTGTACGTACTGGTTTGGGTGGCCAGAAGGTGATTATGGATGGTGGTGCCATTGTGCTGCCGGTATTCCATGAGCTGGTGATGGTGAACATGAATACGCTGAAATTGGAAGTGATGCGTCGTGAAAAAGAAAGCCTGATTACCAAAGACCGTATGCGGGTGGATGTAACGGCTGCTTTCTTCGTGCGGGTTAAACAAACGGTAGAAGCGGTGAGTACCGCAGCACAAACATTGGGTGCCAGAACCTTAAACCCGAATGAATTAAAAATACTGGTTGAAGACAAGTTTGTCGACTCGTTACGTGCTACCGCTGCCACCATGTCCATTCAGGATTTACAGGACATGCGCCGTGACTTTGTGCTGGCTGTACAAAATGCGGTGGCGGAAGATCTGGAAAAGAACGGTCTTGAGCTGGAGTCGGTATCGCTGACCAGCCTGGATCAGACAGATAAACGCTTTTTTAACCCGGACAATGCATTTGATGCCGAAGGTTTAACCCGCCTGACCGAGCAAACAGAGTCGCGCCGTAAACAGCGTAACGATGTGGAGCAGGATACCGAGGTGCAGGTACGCACCAAGAACCTCGAAGCATCTCGCCAGAAACTACTGATTGAAAAAGATCAGGAATTTGCCACACTCTCGCAGCAACAGGAAATTGAAACTGCGCGTGCGGAGCAGGCCTCCCAGATTGCCAAGCAACAGGCCGAGCGTTCACGTGAAGCGGAGTCGGTCCAGATTGAAGCATCGCGGCAGGTGAGTGAAAAACGCATTATTGCGCAAAAGGAAATTCAGACGGCGGAAATTGAAAAAAACCTTGCCATTCAAACCAGTACCATTGAAAGTGAGCGCCGTACTGAAATGCAGCGTGCCGAGCAGCGTAAACAGGTAGAAATTGCCCGTCAGGACACCCAGATTGCGATTGCCAATAAATCGCGTGAGCAGTCTGAGGCAGATGCGGAAGCGAATACGGCACGTGCCGAAGCGGCCAAGTCGGAAGAGGGTGTAGTGACTGCACGTGAAGTAGCGATTGCCGAGCGCCAGAAAGCCATTGAGCTGATTGAGGCGGATAAACAGGCCCAGCAAAATGCGATTGCGGTAAAAGTAGCAGCGGCGGCAGAAAAAGATGCATCCATTGACCGCGCAGAAGCCATTCGGGTGGAAGCACTGGCACGTCAGGCAGCAGCTATTGCTGAAGCAGAGGGTCGCCGTGCCTTGAACGAGGCCTTAAACACCTTGTCTGCCGCGCAAATTGATTTGCAGGTACGTAGCAAGCTGTTAGAGCAGTTGCCACAAATTATCCAGCAAGCAGTGAAGCCGATGGAAAAAATTGACTCAATTCGTATTTTTCAGGTGAATGGCCTGGGGCAGGATACAGGCAATGGTCAGTCGGGTGAGGCTGGCACTGGCAAAGCCGGTACATTCCCGGAGCAGGTGGT
>JASLIR010000413.1 GCA_030152125.1 Alkanindiges sp. | reverse complement strand
ACCTTATCAATACGGCGGGTATTCATCAACACCATCAGCAAACGATCCAGCCCCAGCGCAATACCCGCACATTCCGGGAAGTACTCCAGTGCAGCCAGCAGGTTTTTATCCACTGGTACAACTGCTAAGCCCCTGCTTTGGCGCTCCAGGTTGTCTGCCTCAAAACGTCTGGCCTGCTCCGCTGCATCAGCCAGTTCATCATAGGCATTAGCCAGCTCAAGCCCATCAATATACAGCTCAAAACGTGCTGCCACACGGTTGCCGTCTTCATCCAGCTTTACTTTAGCCAGTGATGCCATTTCAGCCGGAAAGTCCGTTAAATACACCGGATACTCTGCCCCTAAGGTTGGCTCTACAAAATGCGAGAACAATAAGTCCAGCCAGGCCAGCCTGTCTTCACCCAAATCAATATTTAAACCCACCCGGCGCGCCGTATCTTTTAGGGTTTTTAAGTCAGCCGTTAGCGGGTCAATATCCAGCCGGTGCAAAAATGCCTGCTTATAAGTCAAGATTTTTGGCTCTAGCGGATAGCCAAATACCGCACTTAATAGGTCTGCCACTTCCTGCATGAGTTGCAGCAAATTAAATTGTGGGCGATACCACTCCAGCATGGAAAATTCACTGTTGTGCTTGCGGCCATGCTCATCATCGCGGAACACTTTGCAAATCTGGTAAATCGCACCGACATCACTGGCCACCAGCCGCTTCATGGCAAATTCCGGTGAGGTTTGCAAATAACCAGTTTGCAACTGACCATTTAAATGCCGGTTAACAGAAATAGAAGCCAGATGCACATCCGTCACTGCTGCCTGCGACAAAATGGGGGTTTCTACTTCCATCACGTCACGCTCAGCAAAAAACTGGCGGATTTTCTGGTACAAACCGGCACGGGCTTTTAGGGCTTCAATGGAAGCAGAGGGTTTAAAATCAGCAGTATTACTCATCACAGCACAACACTTATCAAATTATTTGGAAAAATCATTCAGCCAGACTATCAGCCAGACTAGGGGCTTGATCACCATAAGCCAGCCACTCACGGCGCAAGGGATACTCTTTTCTTAAACGGTCAAACTGCCCGGCTTCTACCCAGCCTTCGGCATCTACACAGGCACGCAACGCCTGATCATCCGCTTCAATATCATACAGCTTTAGCAATAGTGCCAGTAACTGGGCGTTAATTGGCTGCCCGGCAGTAAATAACTGTGGCATGTCCGGCAACTGACCTTCAAGCTGTTTGGATATATCAAAGCCAAAATGCTGGCACCATGCCTGATACACCATTTCCGTGCCACGCGCCTTGCCTTCCAGGCTATAACCGGCAATATGCGGTGTTGCCAGAGCCAGTTGATCCAACAGGGTTTGATGAATACGTGGTTCAAACTCAAACACATCCAGCACCACCTGCCGCTTGCTGGTTGCCAGATCATCCGCTAAATCATGTAGTAAGGCCTGTTCGGATACCACTGCACCACGGGAGGAGTTAATCAGGATGCAATCCGCTTTCATACGCTGAAAAGCAGTGCTATCGATTAAATGATAAGTAGGATTTTCTCCAGCCTTTTCCAGTGGTACATGCAGCGAAATCGCATCGGCCTGAATGAGCAGCTCAGTCAAACCAAGATTTTCAACATTATCCAGCTGTACATGCGGGTCAGTACCCAGCACACGCCAGCCCAACCGGTTAGCTAGTTTGGCCAGACGCTTCCCTACATTGCCCAAACCCACAATGCCCAAAGCAAAGGCTTTTTCTGCATTGATCAGCTCGGGGCGCAAGGTAAGCAAAGCAGTCACCACATACTCCGCAACTGCCTGTGCATTACAGCCTGGTGCATGTGCTACCTGAATAGCATTTGCCTGTAGGGCTGCAATATCCAGATGGTCCGTACCAATCGTCGCACTACCAACAAAACTAACTGGCGTACTGGCAAGCAGCGTCTCATTTACCTTGGTAACAGAACGCACCAGCAGGGCCTGTGTATGCTGCAAGTCATCTGACGTAATCTTACGCCCAGCCTTATAGTCAATTTGTGCTTTATCAGCAAAAAAGTAATCAACCAGGGCCAGGTTCTCATCAGCGGTTATTTTCAAAGGCTTAATTCCATCTAACGCATTTCATTAAAAAATTAACATTAAGACTCACGCCTTAAAATCAGTAAAGGCGACACGCGCCAGAGTGGCCTTAAACGGTTTTGCCCCACCAGTAGTGCCAGCAGTGTCATCAGCACTGGAATAAACAACCACCAGGTCATATGCAGGCGGAATGGAATGGACAAACGGTACGACATCAGCGCAGATACGCTCTCCGCCAGAAATACCGCCATGATGCCTGCCAACAGACCAATCAGCCCCATTTCCACACCCAGCCTGCGGCGTAACTGACCCCGTGACAAACCAATTGCCCTCAGCAATACGACTTCGCGCTGGCGCTCATCTACCGTCAACTGCAAGCTGGTTAATAACACCAGAAACCCCGCCACACTGACCAGTGCTGCCAGTAGTCCCAGCGCCTGCCCCAGCACGTCCATCAGTTTACGCACTTCATTCAGCATCACATCCACATCAATAAATACCGTGGTAGGAAAATCCCGGATCACCTGTGCCAGTTGGTGGCGCTGCTGCTGGGTCACATAAAAACTGCCCAGATAACTGCCTGCATTGTCATCAAAGGTTTGCGGTGAGTAAATAAAAAAGAAGTTGGGGCCAAAGCTATCCCAGTTAACCGTACGCAAACTGACCACTTCCGCAGTTAGCTCGCGTTCTGCCACGCGCATAGTCAGGCGGTCACCCAGTTTAATACCCAGCTCAGCCGCTTCTTTTTGCTCCATAGATAGCTGGTTGGACGCAGTAAACGCTTTACCTGCCACCAGTTTGTTATCAGCAGGAAATTTATCTGCCTGAGTTAAATTCAGTTCACGGCGTAAGGTGTTATGTTGCTTAATCAGCTCGTCATTAAACTTTTGCCCATTTTTAGCAATTAAGCTGCCGCGAAAAAATGGATATAAATCACTGTGCGGCCATTGTGCAGTATCCAGCCGCGATAACAACGGATCTTTTTGATCCGGCGGCAGGCCATATACAAACTGGTTGGGTGTACCGGCTGGCAGGCTGTGCTTCCAGCGCTGCATTAAATCATCCCGCAGTAACAGCACCACAGTTAACAGGCCCAAGCCCAAAGCCAGCGCTACTATTTGCAGGCTTAACTGCTGCGGCTGGCGCACATAAGCCTGTGCAAACTGGCTATAACGCTGCCACAGCGTTAACAGGCCATATACCATGCCCCAGATAAGCAGTAAGGCCAGCAGCAGGCCGCCCAATAAAATCAGGCTAAGCATCACCTTGCCAGTCTGCAGCAACAAAAATGCCAGCATCAGGCCAATGGCAGCAGTGCCAATTGTCACATTTACCCAGCCAATACGGTCATCCATACGGCGGATTACCCGCAATGGCGACACCCGAATCAAGCGTAAAATATGCGGCAGCGCAAACCCTGCCAGTAGTACCAGTGCCGAAAGTACACCCGTGAGTAATGGCTTACCCAGCATTAATACCGGCTGAAAGTTTAACTCCAGTGCCGGTAGGGCCTGACGCAAAACTTCCAGCAAGCCGTAGGCAACAGCGGCACCAATCAAAGTGCCCACAACAGTAGCAATTGCCAGTAATATTAACAATAAGCCCCAGTACAGCAGACTAAGCTGACGGCGGCTGGCACCCAGGCAACGCAGCATGGCAAACTGATCCAGCTGCTCCGTCACATAACGCTGACATGACAACGCAATTGCAATACCACACAACAGCATAGTTAGCACACTGACAATCTGTGCATAATCATCCAGCATCTGCACTGGGCGCATTAAACGGGTATTACCCTGGCTAGCCGCGCGTAACTGCACACCCTCACCCATTTTGCCTTTATAGCGTTGCTGGAATGCTTTTACCACCTGTGGCTCACCGGCCAGAATCAGACGGTAATCAATACGGCTACCGGTTTGTACTACATTAGTGGCTACCACATCGGCATGGTTAATAATCACCGTGGGTGAAAATCCACTCATGCCGGTTTCCTGATTAGGATCACGCACAATGCTGGCAGTTACCCTAAAGGTGCCATCCCCCAGCCTAACCTGATCACCTATCTTTACTTTCAGCAAGTCAAACAGGCGTGGCATCAACCATACCGTGCCGGATTGCGGCGCCTGACCAGCCGGCTGCTCCGGTTGCAGTGTCAACGCACCCCGTAAGGGAAAGCCGGATTCAATGGCTTTTACATTCACCAGTACAAACTGGTCAGCAGCCTGTGCCATGCTGCCAAACACGGTGGCATTGTTGCTGCGCAAACCAGCTTGCCCAGTCGTGTCATACCAGCGCTGCTTTAGCGGTTTGCTGGAAGTAATCACAAGATCACCCGCCAGTAATTGCCCCGCCTGCTGGTCAATCGCCGTGCTAATGGTTTCGGTGGCAAAACGCAGGGAAGTGGTTGCTGTAACAGCCAGAATCAGCGCCGCCAGCAATAGCCAGATGCCCTTGGCCTGCCAGCTTTGCCTGAACATTAAATTAAATAAGCTCATGTGCAGCCCCTTATACCTGTGCTGCTTGTTGCGGGCTATTTAAACGGCTTAAGCGGCCATCTTCCAGATGCAGTTGTCGCCCACAGCGCCCAGCCAGCTTCAGGTCATGCGTCACCAGTACCAGCGTGGTACCCTGCTCACGG
>JASLIR010000372.1 GCA_030152125.1 Alkanindiges sp. | reverse complement strand
GTGCTGGCGACTATAGCGAGAGTGAACCACCTGATCCCTTCCCGAACTCAGAAGTGAAACCTCTTAGCGCCGATGGTAGTGTGGCATTCGCCATGTGAGAGTAGGTCATCGCCAGCTCATTATTCCTAAAAGCCCCCGCATGAGTACATGCGGGGGCTTTTTTATTGTGCGCTGAAAATTATTTTCACGTTAAAATAAGAATTATCAAAATAAAATGCTTTTCAGGAAAAATATGCTAAGTGAGCAATCTGTAAAACTACATCAGACATTGAGTCAGCGCTGGCGCCCAGAAGACGTGGCTGAATTGATTTTAGAAACGCCAGAGCTAATATTGAGTGCAGATCAAAAGCACGCTCTGGAGAAGGCAGCAAGCCATTCACTAAAGTCATTAGGGTATGCTTATTCCTCAATGCCAAATACGTTTATGCACGTATCAGGTGTGCAGAGGCAGTTTATTAAAGTGGGTGAATTATTTCAGCTGGATAATTTAGCATCTTATAACTCAGAAAATATTTCAGATATTCAGCAAGTTGCTAAATTAGCTAAAGAGAGCATAGCAATCATTGAGGAAAGTCCTTTAGACTTTTTAAAAGACCGCCTGAATAAAGAGCAACGAGATAAACAGGGGCTGGGGCTTTCCAAGCGTCAATATAATAAAAGATTCAGGCTATTGCAGAGGCTCGATCAGAAACAATCTAAAGTAGCTTATGAAACCCGTAAGCGATCATTGATTCTATTGGGTAAATCTAGACTGGCCAGCGAAATTACACGCAATGATTTTTTAAAGAATGCTCATGGTGCAGTATTTATTGCTTATTACACTGCACGCTTAAACTTGAGAAGTGAATTTACAGTCGATGGTCAAAAAGGAGCTTATGACGACATCGCTGAAACTTTATTTAAAGCATGCCTTTCAAACTCAAATACAACAAACTGGTGGGCAATTGCCCAAGTGTATCCTGATGTAAAGGTTCTATCGTATTTGAATGAAGTACAGAAAGTAGCACTATTATCACTATGGTTTTCCAGGCTAAACGCTATTGCTACTATCTTGTGTGATATATGGAACAAATCATCCTTTAAAAAGGAAACCATGATTGTGCAAAGAGGGGATGATTCTACAACATGGAATCAAATGGCTAGCGCATGGAATAAAGCTAGAGATAGCTGGATAAAGCTATTATATAGCTTGGGTATGCAGGACGTTTTAGAGCAAATGTGTCCAGGAAAGGTCTTACGGCTGATGGCTGCCGATGTCGCTTTTTGGCATGCCAGAACAGGTGGTTCTCTGGATGCTGACACACAGGTGTGGAATGATTTGCCGTTGCCTTGGAAGGTACTGTCAGGTGAGTTGGCATGTACCAAACAATACATTATAAATATTTGTAAGGGTTATGAGGTTGATCCTATAAAATCTGGCTGGATAGCACCTAAGCCACAACAGTATATTGAAAAATTTAGCCCAACGCCTGAATTGGTTCATGGCGTTACAGTTGAAAACCCTCATTTAGCCAAGATATTACGCAGCGCTGGATTTTTTTCTGGAAAAAACTAATAATGAAGATGTTCTGAGGTAGCTCAGTGGTAGAGCACTCGGCTCGTTCTCCGAGTGGACGTAGGTTCGAGCCCTGCCCTCAGAATATTTGTTGCCATGTGGTCGGCCCTGTGCTTTTAGAAAACTATTTGAAGCCAATGCTCGATTAATAGTCAGTTTTATGACTTTAGGTCAATAAGAGGCTGCATTCTTGCTGTAGTATCCAAGCTTACATCGTTACCGATTAAGGATAATCTACATGTCTGCTGTTTTGTATAACGCCTATATTCCCGTTGTGTTGCATCATCTGAATAGCCTGAGCCATATTCTGGAAAAGGCTGAGCAGTACTGTGAAGACAAACGCATTCCGCAAGCGAATATCCTGGATCAGCGTCTTTTTCCTAATATGTTCCCGCTGGTTAAGCAAATCCAGATTGCCACCGATATGGTAAAAGCAGGTGCGGCACGTATCACCGCCAGTGATATCCCTAGTTATCCCGATGATGAAGCCGATTTTGCCCAGTTACGTGAGCGTATTGCCCGCGTGTCCGACTTTTTAGCCGGTATCCCCGAGTCTGCATTTGATGGTGCAGAGGAGCGCCAGATTTCCTTTACTGTGGCCGGTAACCCGCGTGAATTTAAAGGGCAGGACTACTTATATTACTGGGTGTTGCCAAACTTCTATTTTCATAAAACCACGGCATACAACTTGCTTCGTCATGTAGGTGTGGACATTGGCAAGAAAGACTTTTTGAGTTAAGCGTTTTATACTTTCAGTATAGGGGTGCTGTTAAGCATCCCTGATGAGAGGTTTGCAATGAGTTTATCCAGTAGCGTAAAACCACTGCTTATTATTTTTGACCTGGATGGCACCCTGTATGTCGATCAGGTGGTGATTGATGGTGCGGTACAGGTACTGGCAGACCTACGCCAGCAGGGGTATCTGCTGCGCTTTATGACCAATACCACTACCAAAACACAGGTACAGCTATACGCTAATTTGCACCAGCTGGGCTTTCAGGTGGAGGAAGGTGAGCTGATTAGTGCGCCTGAAGCAGCCCGGATTTATTTACGCCAGCAGCAGCTACAGCTGGGGCAGCCTATAAAAATATGGCCAGTGGTGGCCGAACAGATTAAAACGGATTTTGCCGAATTTCATATAGATGAACAGCAGCCGGATTACGTGGTGCTGGGTGATATTGGCAATAGCTGGACGCTGGAGCTGATTAACCAGCTGTTTAATGCTATTTACGCGGGTGCACAGTTAATTGGCTTACATAAAAACAAGTTCTGGCAAACGCAGGGTGCCTTGCATGTGGATATTGGCCTGTTTGTGGCCGGGTTGGAGTTTGTAACAGGTAAGCCTGCAGCGATTATGGGTAAGCCGGCAGAAGACTTTTTTAAACAGGTACTGGCTTCAGCTGGGGTAGAGGCTGCTAATACCCTGCTGATGGGTGATGATATTGATACTGATGTGGGCGGTGCACAGGCGGTAGGCATTAAAGCTGCACTGGTACAAACCGGCAAGTATCGCCAGGCCTATGCCGAACAGTCTGCCATTAAGCCGGATGTGTTGTTAGCTTCGGTTGCTGCATTACCTGGGTACCTGCATACATTGAGCTGATGTTCCACGTGGAACATGATTAATAGTCACCTTGGGTTTAAAATAAAGCCTGTCAGATGACTACTGGAATTAAACCAAATTCAGCAAAAACAAGTCAGCAAAAACAAGCATGAAGTTGCTACACTCAGCCTTTGCCAAAACATGCAGTGATGCACCTACAAAAACGAGGTTGAGTCGATGAGCAATACATTCCAGTTAGCTGCCCAGTATCCCCTATATATTGCTAACGAAGCGCGTACTACCTCGTCATGGCTGGATGTCAATGATAAATACTCTGGCAAGCTAGCCACCCAGGTAGCTCAGGCAGATGCTGATGTATTAAATGAAGCGATTGCAGCGGCGGTAGCTGCTGAAACTGCCATGGCTGCGCTAAAACCCTTTCAAAAACAACAGATTTTACTACACTGTGTGAAGCGCTTTACCGAGCGTCTGGAAGAGCTCACAAACATCCTGATTATTGAAGGTGGCAAGCCCAGAACAGCCGCCAAGGCAGAAGTGTTGCGTTTAATCAGCACCTTTCAGCTGGCAGCCGATGCAACCTCACAACTGGATCAGGGCACGGTAATGCCGCTGGCAGTGACGGAAGCAGCTGCAAACTACCGTGCCATGGTACAGCGGGTGCCAATTGGTGCGGTGTCCTTAATCAGTCCCTTTAACTTCCCCTTTAACCTGACCGCGCACAAAATTGCCCCGGCGATTGTGGCTGGTTGCCCGTTTGTATTAAAGCCCGCCAGTCTTACGCCGATTAGCGCCATTATTATTGGCGAGGTACTGGCGGAAACCGACTTGCCCAAAGGGGCGTTTTCCATTGTGCCATGCCACCGTGATGCAGCGGACATTATGGTGACCGATGATCGTTTTAAACTGCTTAGCTTTACCGGGTCGGACCAGGTGGGCTGGGACATGAAAGCACGTGCCGGGCGCAAAAAAGTGGTGCTGGAGTTAGGTGGTAATGCAGCGGTGATGCTGGAGCCGGATGCCAATCTGGATTTGGCGATTGACCGTATTATTTCCGGTGGATTTGCGCATGCCGGACAGGTGTGCATTAGCGTGCAGCGGGTGCTGATACATGCTGATATTTATGACAGCGTGAAAGACCGGCTGGTTGAAAAAGCAAAACACCTGAAAGCAGATGACCCGAACCTGGCCAGCACCGTAGTCGGCCCGATGATTAAAGATAAAGAGGCCAAACGCCTGAAAGGCTGGATTGATGCGGCAGTGCAGGAGGGGGCAACCTTGCTGACTGGCGGTACCCTGCACGAGGTATTCCTGGATGCCACCATTCTGGAAAATGTAAATGATGACAGTGATGTATACAAAAATGAAGCTTTTGGTCCGGTAATTATTCTGGAGAAATATCAGAGCTTTGATGAAGGTATTGCGCTGATTA
>JASLIR010000358.1 GCA_030152125.1 Alkanindiges sp. | reverse complement strand
TGCATGATTATCTGGTCGGCTGTTTATACCACCATCGATATTTTCACCGTAAAACGCTTTGCCAGTATTGATGATATCCTGTTGCTGTTTATCTACCTCGAACTGGGCGCCATGGTGGGCATTTACTTTAAAACCAACCATATGCCGGTACGCTTCCTGATTTACGTGGCAATTACCGCACTTACCCGCCTGCTGATTTCCGATATCCAGCATGACCACAAGGCAGATATTGACCAGCTGATTATTACTGGTGCCATTTTATTACTGGCCATTGCTATTCTGATTGTGCGTTATGCGTCGTGGAATTTCCCATCGGTTATTCGCAGTAAAGAAAATGAACGCGAATTACCAGCCGGAAAAACCCCGCGACCGGAAGATGACGAGCTAGCTTGATTTAAAAAGATTGCCCTCAATACCGAGGGCAATCTCTATCCAATAATATGTAAGTTCCAGTTGATGCTCGATTAGTGCCCCAGCAGAATATGCGCAATCACATTACTTACCACTGACACCAGAATATAATCGCCGTTTACATTAACCCAGCGATAGCCCCGTGGTGGCTCATACAGCTGATAACTGCGCCAGTCATTTACATAATAATTGCGCTGGCGATACACCACCGGTAAATACTGTCCGCTGTGCCACTCATAATAAGGTCTCGGTACGCCACGGATATAGTCGCGTTGCACGACGACTACCCGGTTATTCCAGCCATCATTGCGCCCATGCCAGCCATTGTCATGCCAGCGGCGATTGTCATCCTGGCCACGCCAGCGGTCATTATCCTTCCAGTCCCGGCGATCATTCCTGTCCCAGTCCCGTCCCCAATTACCCCGGTTATCTGTACGCCAGTCACGCTGATCAGCCTGATTCCAGCGCCCTTGGTCCCAGTGACGCTCACCATCCCTATCGGCCAGGGCTGACATACTGCTGGCTAACAGTGAAGCGCTCAACAACGCCAATGCAAATATCTTTGTTTTCATGGCGATACTCCTTCTCTACACAGGGTTTAGCGCCCTGCAATGATCTGTAGAATGCTATGGCTAATAACATTCACCAGCACATAGTCACCGTTGATGCGGTACCAGTGCTGATTCCTGGCCGGACGGCTCAGGTGATAGCTGCCATAATCATAAACCCGGTAGGTTTTAGCACGGTAACTGGCAGGAAACTGGTGACCAACCTTCCAGGCCTGATGTGGCTTTAGTGGTACTACCTTTTTGGAGTGCTGATGCTCAACATGGCTAGCTCCCTGTGATATATGCTGCTTTGCATGGCCTGGTGGTTGGTGGTCGTCGTTGCGCGCCATCGCGGAAGCGGAAAATGCCATTACCAGGGTAGCCAGCACGGTAGCAGACCATTGCGGAATCGTTGCTTTATTCATGGGTTTCTCTTAAGCAGAATGCTTGTTGACTGATGACCCCACTATAGAAATTTGCCAAGGAGAAAGTGTGAAGAAGGCTTTACTGTCAGCAGGTGATTTACGTGTTGTCAGGCCATTTACTTCACTAATTGTTAAATAGGCTATAAACAGCAACTAACCAACTGCTTTTAAAATATTTTAGGTCTAAAAATTCATTTTCTTAAATTTTATAAATTACTGATAAATATATTTTTATTTATTAAATCTTTATGATCAAAAAAACATTTTGTTACACGGGCGGGAATACCAATTCGCTAAATTGATATGTTATAATATAACAATTAAAGGAGATGATGATGCGAACCAATATCCATCCACAGTACCAGCAAGTGCTGTTTCACGATACCAATGCCGATGTTTATTTTGTGATTGGCTCTACCCTTCAAAGCCAGCAAACCCGTGAGTACGAGGGTAAAACCTATCCTTACGTTACACTGGATATTTCCAGCGCTTCACATCCGTTTTATACGGGAGAAATGCGCCAGACCAGCACTGAAGGTCGTGTAGCTAATTTCAACAAGCGCTTTGCCCGCTTTAGAGCAACTCGTTAATAAAGCTTTTGCACTATTAAAGTGCGCATGTTGCGGGTATATTCCCGCAACATGACTTACCTTTTATAAGTATATCTATAAAAAAAATAACAGTAAGCAGAGGCTATTTTTCCTATGATAAACATCACGCTAAGTGACTAGCCGACATCCTGTTTAAACTGCGCTCAACTTATATTGATTTTAAGAATGAAAAATACAACGCACCATCATTTAACCACCGCTGACCGTATTGTACTCGTCATCGTATGGTGCATCATTGGCTTTATTATTGGCCTGCTGGTAATGCTCAATGTGAGCAGCTATCAGGTATCCACCCTATGGGATTTTTTCAAATATCCATTAATTTTTGCCGCCGTAGGTGGCCTGATTGGCGCCTTACGTTACCGGATTTTTAGGCGAGTGGTTAAAATCATGAAAGGCTCTTGAAAGCATTCAGTCCTTCTTGATTTAACCACTCGAACACTATTCTATTATTCCGGCTATCCCGGCTTTATTCATCCCCAATACTGGTGTGAGCACCAGCCGTACCATGCTGCCAGTAACCAGCTGCCTTAATGCGATCCTTAGGCAAGCCAAAGCGTTCAATCAACAGTTTTCTTAACTGGCGGGCCACCGAGGTTTCCGCAGCAACCCAGCTAAAGGTATCTCCTGCCGGCCATTGGGCCTGTTGTGCCAATTGCTCAATAGCGCCTATAAAACCTTGGGCCTGGCCAGCAGGCTGCCCTTGCCGGTATAGCCAGACCACATCAACCTGTGCAGGCGATGCTAAATCCAGCTTATCCAGTTCGGTGTTTACCTCAGCAACCACCAATGCCCGGCTTTCGGCTGGCAGTTCCTGCAAGCGTCTGGCAATGGCAGGCAATGCCGCATCGTCGCCAAAAAATACATAGGCATCATAGGCCAGTGGAATAATCATGGAGCCACGCGGCCCGCCAATTACCAGCTGGTCACCTATCTTAGCCTGCTGAGCCCATGTAGTTGCCGGACCAGCATCATGAATCACAAAATCAATGGTTAGGGTTCTGGCTGCATTATCAAAGCGCAAAGGCGTATAATCGCGCATTACAGGTTTATAGCCTTCGGGGAAACTCAGGCCATTTTCTGTCATGCCTGGTACAACCAGTTCACCGCCTGCCTGTGCAGGAAAAAACACTTTGACATGATCATCAAAACCGGCACTGTTAAAATCTGCCAGCTCATCACCCTGAAAAACAATCCGCAGCATGTGCTGGCTTAACTGAATGATGTCAGCCACCTGCACCACCCGAAATTTCAGTGCATGTCTTACCCGGTATGGCTTGCGTGCTTCATCTGTTGTTTCAATACTCATCACTATATTCTCTTTAAATATCTTCAATTTGTTTCACTGCATGCTCCAGAATGGCGGCAAAGCGCCTAGCCTGCTCGTCAC
>JASLIR010000480.1 GCA_030152125.1 Alkanindiges sp. | reverse complement strand
TCTAAACTTCACTTCAATTAAATGAAAACCGAACTGGCTTTTTACCGGGCCATGCACTACATGTTCCGGTTTGCCAAATACCACCTGATCCACCGGACGCACCAGCTGGCCTTTGCTGACTTCACCCAGCTCACCGCCTTTTTTTGCAGAAGGGCAGGTGGAGTGCTGCTTGGCCAGTTTGGCAAAGTCGCCACCATTGGCAAGTTTGGTTTTTAGCTGTTCGCATAGCTCGCGGTCTTTTACCAGAATATGCCGCACAATCGCTTTGGGCATGCTGTTAACCCCGCATCAGTAAAATGGCGGTGGGTAACCAGATGGCGGTTAAAATGCCATTTACTGCCATACCAAACGCCGCATAACGCCCGGCTACTGGCCCACGCTGCCATGCCTGCACCGTGCCAATGGCATGTGCCGCCAAACCCAGCGCCAAACCGGCAGCACGTTCATCATCCAGCTTGCGTAAGATCAGTGGGGAAGCAGCTGCACCTACCACACCGGATAAAATCACAATTAGGGTGACGGTGGCTAAAGGCGCATGAATCAGGGTGGCGATATTCAGGGCAATGGGAGTGGTTACCGCACGGGTGGCAAAGGCCATGATGGACGGCTCGGACAAATGCAGCATATAGGCCAGCCCCATGGGTAACAGCACACCGCTAATGGTGGCAAATACACATAATGCGGCCAGTGCCTTGACTGGTACGCCATCCAGCCGGATAGCGGCCAGTGGAATAGCCAGTGCTACCGTCACATAGCCCAGCAGGTGTTTAAACAGGCCATCTACATGCAGCAGATAGTCGTCATATGACCACTGCACCAGCCACAGCAAGCCCAGCACAATAAACATGGCAATCACGATGACCGGCAGGCGCGGAAAATAATTACCAATGATTCGTGCCAGAACATGTGCCAGCAGGGTCAGTGCAAAGCCATATAAAACGAGTAGCATGGTGTTCTCTTTAGGCAAAAATGGAGGGTTTTTAAATCCAGCGCTTGGCAATATGGGCATATACCCACATGGCCAGCAGAGTGGTAAATACCAGAATAAACAGCAGGCCGGGCAGTTCGGTTCCCAGATGAAGCAACAGAATCACCGAACCACCACATACCGGTAAAAAAGCAAAGGCGCTTTCTTTCATGATGTGGGCGTTGGCATCAATCATGCGGATGGGAATCGTTTTAAAGCGCCGCCACAGTACTAGCACGCCCAGCAATAGCAGCAAACCCAGCAGATTACCCAGTTCCGGGTGGTTGAACAAGCCGGTGAGCCACACACAGCTTTCCCGCACAATGACAATCAGTGCAAAGGTTGCTGCAAGGGCAGGCCAGTCATATTTACGCCACATGGTATTTCCTGCAAACAGGGTGGTTATAGGCTATGCCGAATAGTATGCCCATTATTGTGCCAGCAGCTATTCGACATAAGTTGGTTGAGGTGTTTTACGACATATATCAGGAGCGATGCGCCGGTTCGTCACTGTCCATAAAATCACCTAGCAGGTCATCCACTGCCAAGCCATCAACTGCTGGATCTTCAGGTGAAAGATCAGGTGGTAAGTCGGCTGCGTTTGCACCCTTGCGTTCAAAGGCTTCCAGTGGACGGCGGAACAATGCGGCCTGATGCTCCGGCAATGCATCCTCAAAGGAGACATGTGCCTTGGCCAGCATTTGCCCTAAGTTATCCTTGGCTAGGGTTACCAGTAATACGGTGCTGCCATCTTCCAGGATTTCTTCAGCACTCACCACATTTAACTGGTATAGCTGGTTGCGCAAACGCCCTGCAGTCACTGGCAGGGTGACTTCAAACTGGTTTAGCTGACCGCTTAAACGGGTTTGTACCGCCTGCTTTAACAGGTCAATGCCCTGACTAGTATACGCCGATACATACACACGGTCTGGCATGTTGGGGCTGGCATCCGTAATACGCGGTTCATCACCGCTAATATCAATCTTGTTATACACCCGCAACACCGGCACTTTGTTGCCAATATCTTTTAGTACGGCTTCCACCGCTTCAATCTGTTCGTGCATTTCCGTGCTGCTGGTATCTATCACATGCAGCAGCAGGTTGGCTTCCAGGGTTTCTTCCAGTGTGGCACGGAATGAATCAACCAGCGCATGCGGCAAATTGCGTACAAAACCTACCGTATCGGCCAGCACCACCGTCCCCAGGCCATCCCACTCCAGGCGGCGCAGGGTAGGGTCCAGCGTGGCAAACAGCTGGTTGGCAGCATACACATCACTATTGGCCAGCCGGTTAAACAGGGTGGATTTGCCGGCGTTGGTATAGCCCACCAGTGAGATGGTAGGCACATCAGCTTTCTGGCGTGCAGCACGGCCCTGGCTGCGGGTCTGCCGTACCTTCTCCAGCCGTTCCTTCAACTGGGTCACACGGTGCCTTAACAGGCGGCGGTCAGTTTCCAGCTGGGTTTCGCCGGGGCCACGCAAGCCAATACCGCCTTTCTGGCGCTCAAGGTGGGTCCAGCCACGTACCAGACGGGTTGACAAATGTTCCAATTGGGCCAGTTCAACCTGTAATTTGCCTTCAAAAGTACGTGCACGCTGGGCAAAAATATCCAGAATCAGTCCGGTTCTGTCCAGCACCCGGCACTGGAATACCCGCTCCAGGTTACGCTCTTGTGCCGGAGTCAGGCTATGATCAAAAATCACGATGTCAATTTCTTCGGTTTTTACCCGGTAGGCAATTTCTTCGGCTTTGCCACTGCCAATAAACAGCTTGGGGTCGGGGCGTGAGCGGGTACCGGTAATCAGGTCAATAATCTCCGCACCGGCAGAGGAAACCAGCAGTTGAAATTCCTCAATATCAAGCTCATCCAGTTGATGCACGCTTAAATGAACCAGCAATGCACGTTCGCCACCCTGATGCCGCTCAAAATATTCCACTCGGTTGAAACCCTGCTGTCATCTAAAACTGTATTTTAGCGCGTTTATGCCTGGGTATAAAACAAAAAACCACCCGAAGGTGGCTTTTGCTGTATGTGCTGGCCTGTTTAGAACTTGGCACGCAGGCTTAGTTTTACGTTGGCAGGCTCGCCATAACGATTGGCTGTGCTGGTAATGTAAGAATAATATTTCTTGTTAAACACGTTGCTGGCATTCAGTGCTACGGTTAAGTGGTCGTTAATTGGATAGCTGGCCATCAGGTTTACCAGTGCATATCCCGGCTGTTTGGCGGGTGCTGTGCTGTAGCGGCCAACTTCCCATTCGCTCTGGTAGTTTACACCGCCACCAATGGTTAACTGGTTGGGCAGCTTGTAAGTGGCAAACAGGCGCGCCAGATGCTCCGGGGTGTTTTCGTTAAACACGCGGCCCTGATTTACCAGGTCTTTGGCATATTCCGTGGTGTTATAGGTGTAACCAACAGTAAGGTTCAGGTTGGGTAAAACCTCCCCGCGCAGTTCAGCTTCAATACCTTCGCTAATGGCCTTACCCGCTGCAATTTTACAGTAGCCTTTACCACCATTTTCAGTGCATTTACCTTCAGAGTTCAGGTCATCCATGGCCCGGTTAATCTGATCTACCCTAAATGCTGCCAGGGTTGCAATGATGGCTTCATCATTAAAACTCGCTTTTAGGCCTGTTTCATATACTTTGCCCTGAACAGGATCTAACAGCTTGCCTGCAACGTCTTTTACACTTTGCGCGACAAAGGTGTCCGTATAGCTGGCATAGACGGAATAGGTATCATTGATGTTATATACCAGGCCTACGTAGGGTGTCCAAATTTTGTTGGCTTTGTATTTGGTGCGGATTTGGCGTTGACCATAAGTAGGTTTTGTCACGTCATTGTTTTCGTAGCCGTACAGATATTCATAGCTACTCAGGCGCGCACCCAAAATGGTTTTTAGAGAATCTGTAATATTTAAGCGGGTAGTGACATAGGCCCCATATTGCTTTTGGTCAATAAAAGACTTTCCGCCATCTTTGTCATAGCGGGGGGATATATAGGGCTGTTGATAAGGGTTGGTGTTGAATACATCTACCAGTCCAACCTTATAGTAATCCGTCCATTGGCCCGGGGTACTGCTATCCTGAGCATTAACACCTACCACTAGCTCATGTTCGCGTCCGAACAGCTGATATGGACCTTTGGCAAAAGCATCCCATACATCTACTTTTTGCTTGTAGCGGTACGCATAGTCGTACATGAATGGTCCGGTAGTTGCGTCCGGTTGCTTGGTAGTCTTATCCAGTGCGCCACTCAGGTTGGTAAAGGTCATATCCATATTGACCCATGACTTTGAAAAAGTACCTTTTGCTGACCAGCCATTATCAAATTGATGTGTAATATCTACAAAAAGATTAGTGTTTTCTTTATCCCAAAAATTCCATGCTGAGCAGCCACAGTTTTTCTGATCTAGGCCAATATCACTGCCATCTTTATATCTTGGCAGGCTATTTACAGGTACGGCATGTTCTTCCTGGTGTGTGATTCCAATATTCAATAAGGTGTTTGCTGTTAGATCTGCACTGACAATCCCGTAAAGCAGACTGGTATCACGCGTAACAGCTGTCATAAAGGAGTCAGCATCCTGATAAGCGGCAACGAATCTGCCTCTAACCGTGCCTTCATTATTTAGTTTATTGGAAACATCAAATTCTCCACGGATACTGTTCCAGCGGCCATAACTAATCGTCGCATTTGCCTGAAAGTCGGCAGTTGGCTTTTTACGAATCAGGTTAATGGCACCGGAAGGTTCGCCCGATCCCTGCATTAATCCTGCTGCACCACGCATTACTTCTACACTTTCGTACATTGCCATATCCGGTTTGGATACTGATACGTTCTGCGAGTTGGTTGCCACACCATCCTGCTGTAATGTACTGGTTCCCCAGCTATCACCAGTACCAAAGCCACGAATGGAAAATGCGGTTCGTTCAGTGTTGTCGCCCACCAGAATTATCCCGGTGGTTTGGCTAAGTAGTTCCCCCAGATTAGTCGCATTCATATCATCAATCTGTTTACGGGTGACCACGGTAATGGACTGCGGGGTTTCTTTCAGGCTTAAATCTAGTTTGGTCGAGGTGCTGGCTTTTTTGCCGGTATAAGTGTTTGTCTTTTTGCTGGCCTTTAATGAAATCACAGGCAGGGTGTTGTTATCCTGCTGTGTTTGATCCGCTGTAGCATCGTTCGCAAATGCCGGACTGGCAATAGCAGCCAACACAATGGCTTGAATGGAAATATAAAGACGAGTTGGTCTTACACGAAGCAACGGTGCGTTCATGGCTATCCTCAATGTTCAGAATGGGGGAGGCCACCCGTGGCGGGTGGCCGAATTGCAGTGTTTAGAACTTGGCGCGCAGGGATAAAACTACATTGCGTGGTTCGCCATACAAGTAGGTGTTGTAGAAGCCCAGATTGTTGTAATACTTTTTGTCGAAGATGTTATTGGCGTTTAAGGTTGCTGACAGGTTGTCGTTAATATCGTAACGTGCCATCAGGTTAACAAGCGTATATTCCGGTTGGGTAACACGGCTGGTTGAACCATTTGGTTTTGCTGTTGCGCTATAGAACTGGCTTTGCCAGTCCACACCACCACCGATAGTCAGTTTTTCCAGGGCACCAAACAGTTTATAGGTGGTAAATACACGCAGTATGTTTTCCGGGATAGTTGAATCGGCCGGTGCATCCAGATCTTTTTCAAGGGCTTTAGCGTAGGTGTAGCCACCGGATATTTGCCATTGCGGGGTAATTTTGCCGTTGATTTCCAGTTCTACACCTTCGATGTCAATTTTGCCGGAGGCACGGGAAGGGGTTTCACCCGGGTGCAGTTTCTGGTATTCGGCAAGCTCTGCAGCCGTTAAGGTATTATCCGTTACTGCGCGGTTTTGCTGGCTGCCTTTGAATACGGCAATAGAGGTGCTTAAGGCCTTATCCAGAAACTCGCCCTTTAAGCCAAGCTCTGTGTTGTCCCCAGTCATAGGCTTAAGCAGGTTGTAGTTTTTATCACGCGCAGTATTGGGTTTAAATACTTCGGTATAGCTGGCATAAGCGGATAAATAATCATTAATGTCGTATACTGCGCCAACATAAGGGGTAAAGACATTTTTGTTTTTCTTGTCTTTCACATCATCCTGTTGCAGGTTGTTCAGGCGACCACCGGCAATCACTTTCAGGTTATCCAGAATCCCCAGACGCACCGCACCATAGGCAGCATCTTCAATTACTTTGGTACGGGTAATCTGTCCGGTACGTGCAGTATCCGGAATGGCAATGTTGCCATCCCAGGTGTTGGCATTAATATGCTGGCTGGCGCCCCAGGCCCACATGCCAAATACCGTGCCCGGAATATCCCGTGCCAGGTCATCCATCACATAGCGGTTTTTAGTCCAGCCGGCAATCACATCGTGCTGCTGGTTAAATAGCTCAAACTTGCCTTTCAGGTTGATGTCAAAGTTGGTAATGGTATTTTTGTATTCGTACTGGCCTGCCCATAAGGTCATACCCAGCCCGGTGGTTTTATCAGGAAAACCATTGGCATTAATCAGGGTAGAAAACTGGTCCATGCTTTGATAGCTAAAGCTGGTTTGCAGTTTCCAGTTATCATTAATTTCCTGATCCACAGCAAAGAATACGTTCAGGTTTTCCTTGTCAAAAGAACTGCCGCGCGGCGCCAGGTTTTTGCTGCGCGAGAAATTGGTTCGGCTGCCATCGGCATAATACAGTGGTAAGCCACCCCAGGTAGGTGCATTGGGCTTGGATTTGGTGTAATCGGCACCGATGGTAAACAGGGTTTTATCGGTTACATCTGCTTCCAGCACGCCATAAAACACATTCTTTTCGTTATGCTGATAGTCGTAAAACGTATCTTTATCTTCATAGGCTGCACCAACACGGGCGCGGATTTTTCCATTGGAGATCAGGGGACCACCGGCATCCAGCTCGACACGCTTGGAGTCCCATGTGCCATAGCTAAGCAGGGCATTGGCCTGAAGTTTCTTGCTGGGGCGCTTGCGAATAAAGTTGACCACCGCAGAAGGATTGCCTGACCCGGTATTCAGCCCGCCTGCGCCGTGGATCACTTCCACACGGTCAAAAATGGCCATATCGGTGACATCCAGTCCAGTGCTTACGTTATAGCTGATAGGGGTGGGTACACCATCAATCTGGAAGTTTTCAATAGGCAGTCCACGCGCATAAAACGAGGTACGGCTGGAGTCATATTTTTTAACGCTAATACCGGGGGTGTTGGCCAGCACATTTTCAACGTTTACCAATCCCTGGTCGGTCATGCGCGATTTTGTGATAACAGAAACCGACTGTGGTACTTCGCGCGGGGCCAGGTCCAGCTTGGTGGAGCTGCTGCTGGTTTTGGCAACATAGCTTTTGGTTGTGTCGGCAGCCGGGGTGGTTTTATTGGCGACCAGGCTAATAACCGGCAGGGCCTGTTGCTCTGGCTGGGCAGGATTAGTTTCCTCGGCAGCAAACGCCGTATTAATGTACAAGGAAGAACAAAGAATGGCTTGCACGGAAAGGCTAAGGGGATGTTTGGCAAACATATTCGCGGCGCCTATAAAAGAGAATATAAATGATAATTGTTATCATTATACAGTGTTGTAGTTTTGTTGCAATATAAGCCTGCCAAATTCAGATTAGGTTCATGAGTTTTTTATTGTTTAAGAAAAAATGAATAATTTGTTTTCATGATTAAGCACACTTGGACATTGGACTGAAATGGGTGCTAAAACTTGATGCATGAGTGCCTTGGTTACAAAACTTGTTGCTAAATTCGATGAATGAACTTGAAGTGTTGTAACATGCTGTTGGTATATTGAAACTGAAAACTGTTGTGCAGAGTACGTGAAAGATGCAAAAGCTCCCTAACGAGTTTATACAAGATGCGGTTAGCCAGGTTCCACTCCAAAAGAAGCCTTTCGCGGAAGAGGCCAAAAAATCCCTAAAGACCTACTGGCAATATAGTAGTAAAGCCAGTCGTCTGGTTGCTGCGGTGGCTACCGGGGCATACATGATTGTGGTTAACCGCACTTATAAAGACCCTAATAATTTTAAATATGCACCGAAAGTTAGCCATTTTTGCAAGCTGGTGGCGGATGCCTTTAATATTGAAGTCACTGTGCATGGCGAGATGCCGCGTACCCAGGCGCTGTGGGTGAGTAACCATATTTCCTGGATGGATATTCCGGTGGTAGGTTCCAAGGCATGGGTGTTTTTTGTGGCTAAAGCGGAAATGGAAAACTGGCCGGTAATGGGCTTTCTGGCCAAGGGTGGCGGTGCTTTGTTTATCAAGCGCGGTTCCGGCGATGGCAATGCGGTGAAAGACCAGATGGCGTCCATTTTAAAACGCCATATTCCGGTATTGTTTTTTCCGGAGGCAACCACTACCGATGGCCGGAATGTTAAAAAACTGTATGGCAAACTGTTGGGCTCGGCACTGGAAACAGGAACCTCCATTCAGCCAGTGGTACTGTGCTATGTAAATGAGCACGGCCAACTGGATATGCAGGCGCCGTTTATTGATGATGATAGCCTGGACGAACATATCGGCATTATTATCCGCCGTGACAAAATTAACGCGCACCTGATGCCGCTAGAGGCTATATCACCGGAAGGTCATAACCTGGAGTCATTAACCCAGCTATTGCATGACCGCATGAGCGAAGGCCTAAGCAGGTTGCATCAACTGGCACTGCGTTAATCTACAAAAATGACTGTGCTAGATGGCCTGACAGGTTTACATCAGGCCGTCCAGTGGCAGCAGGCTAATCAGTTTCAGGCCAATTTTATTTACCGGGTTCAGACTGGGTTCCTGCGGGTGGGTGACCGTGCCAGCCGGGGTGCTTTCATCCCACACCAATTTGCCTTTTTCATCCAGATGCACACGGTAGGACACATTTAAGATATTGCGGCTGATTTCCTCGGAGACCTGCGCAGCCAGGGCAGGGCTATCCAGAATAATGCCTATTTCAGTATTCAGATTGGCCGAGCGTAAATCAAAATTAAAAGAACCAATAAATACCTGCTGGCGGTCTACAGTCAGCATTTTGGCGTGCAGGCTGGCATCGCTACTGCCTTTTAAATCAATCAGCTTGCGTTTGCTACGTTTGCGCCACAGGTTATAGTTTTTAATCACCGGCATAAATTCATATAGCTCAATGCCATGTTGCAGCAGGAATTCACGGTTTTTGGCATAAAAGGCATGTACGATTTTCACATCATTAGCGGCGTAAGAGTTGGTGAGGATGCGGATTTTTACCCCTTGCCGGCTTAAATCGGCCAGTCTTTGTTTGGCCTTGTCATCAATCACAAAATAGGCAGATACTATGTCCACCTGCTGTTGCGGCTCCCCGATGGCATGTTGTAGCTGAAAGGCCAGGTGCTCGGCACGGTTGGCGTCCTTATTTATTTTTTCCGGTGCATCCTGAACCAGTTGCGACTTTACCCATAAAAAAGGCGCCTCTGTGTTGAGCCATTGTTCAAATGACATGTCAGCCTTGATCTGGGCCAGATACTGCAACACCTTGTCCTTTTGCAGGTGCGCAGCCAGCTGCAGGCGCACGCTTTGTAGGGTAAGGCGATGCTTACTGGCCTTGACCATGGTTTGCACCGGGTAGGCGGCCTGATAGTTCCAGTAACGGTCAAAGGACTGCGTGGCATCTGCCAATACTTCGCCAGTGAGCAGCACATCAATATCGGAAAACTGGAAGCTGTCGCCCGCATCAAAATACTGGTTGCTGATATTGCGCCCGCCCAGAATGGCAAACTGTCCATCTGCAATGAATAACTTGTTGTGCATGCGCCGGTTGGTGCGCTTAAAGTCAAACAGGTAATCGATACTCCGGATTGTACGGTGCACAAAGGGATTAAACAGGCGTACTTCGATGTTGGGATGCTGTGCCAGCGTGAGTAAAATGGCATCCAGGCCTTTGGTATTGTTGTCATCCAGCAATAAACGAACCTTGACACCACGGTCTGCTGCCTGCAACAGTGCATGGCACATCAGCGCCCCTACATTGTCGTTTTGCCAGATGTAATATTGTAAATCCACACTCTTTTCTGCCCGGTTAATCAGTAACAGGCGAGCGGAAATGGCATCAATGGGGTCGTATAGTAGTTGATAACCCGTGCCTGCCGGCTGTAGCGGGGTTTCTGGTTGTAAGCGGCTGGACAGTTGGCCCAGCGTAGTGCTTTTGGTATCTGTCTGATGATAGACAGGCGATATGTTTTGTCGCGACGGCAGGCTGCAACAGGCTGTCAGCAGTAGCAAACAGAACAGTAATGCTGATCCGGACAGATATCGTTGCACGGTTATTGTTATCCTTCAGGCAGGTGGTGGCGATGATCCAGGTGAAGATAATGCAGGTGAAGATAATGGTGTGCCTGCTCACTGTAACGCCGATTAGGCCTGATGGCTATAGTTCGCCTGTATGTACAGTACGGACATGATTGCGAAATGACCACAAAGCATCCTTATGATTTCGTTAAAATCTAAACATATAGCCTAAAGTGCTGCGTGTACTTTGGTTAATGTTTTATGCCGAAATGATTGCTTTTTCATCAGCCTGACTTATTTTTTTGAGATATCGGCATGTTAAAACGTCGGGTAGATTTTAACCTGATAACGCTGAACGTCAGTAAGGCCGCTTAATATGCGGTACGGATAAAACGAATGTCAGATATCTTGTTTATTAATAATGCTTTTTATGGTGTTTTTGCGCTGATAGCGCTATATGCCGTGCTGCGTGCCATCCAGGTTGGACGGCATTCCATTACAACTGCACCGCTAAAAACCTTTGTGCTGCTGTTTGTATATTATGGCTTGCATCTAAGCCTGCCATTTTTTTCCTGGACTTTATGGCAATGGTCGGTTGGCCTGCAAACGGCATGGGAAGCCATCCCAATGAGCCTGCTGGCTTTATTCCTGATATATGCGCGTTTTATCGAACCTTTATATGTGGTGGTAAAGCATACCCCTATCACCTTACAGCATGGCCCCGCATTGCAGCGGCCCTTAAAGGTAGCCTTGCTGGCAGATGTGCATGTTGGCTTGTTTTCCGGCCGGGTTCGCCAGCTGAAAAAAATTGTGAAGCTGGTGAATGCAGAAGACCCGGACATCATTGTATTTTCCGGGGACTGGACCTACGAGCCGAATGATCATTTAAAACAGGATTTAACGGTATTGTCCGGTTTTATTGCGCCCGCATATTCAGTACCAGGCAATCATGATGAACAGATTCCCGGCCCACCAGTACAGGAAATCCTGCGTGAGGCCCTGTTGCATGCCAATATCATGCCGATTGAAAACAGTATTATAGAGCTGGACGAAGTGCGCCTGATGGGGGTGGGCGACCTGTGGGCAGGCAAGGCCGAGCTGGATATGTTGCCAGATTTACCACAGGACAAGCACTGGCTTTTACTGGCGCATAACCCGGATACGGTTGCTCAGGTGCCGCCATTACCAAACCGGCCGTTAATGCTGTCCGGGCATACTCATGGCGGGCAAATCGAGTTGCCATGGATTACCAGCTATGTGATGCGCAAGGTGTCTTTGCTGGGTTATAAAAAAGGCTTGTACCAGGCCGAAAATGCTCAGGTATTTGTGACCATTGGTACGGGGCTGGTGGGTGTGCCGTTGCGTTTTCGCGCACCCCCCACAATTGATATCCTGCATTTGCACTAATTAAATGGCGCGGCTTAAATGGTACAGCGCTCAGCTAGAGGCACTGACCACACAGTTACGGCCTGCTGCTTTGGCCTGATACAGCGCCTGGTCGGCAGCCTTGAGCAGTGCCTGAATGGATTGTTCCGGTTGCAGGGTAGCAACCCCAATGCTGGCAGTAACCTGGCGGATTGGCCAGGGATGGGCGGCAATATGCAGCCTGATGCGTTCAGCTACCTGTAATGCATCAGGTAGCCCGGTTTCTATCATCAGGATAATAAACTCTTCCCCGCCGTAACGGCATACCAGATCTATGTCGCGCGCCGCTTCCATAAGCAAAATGGCAATTTGCTGCAGTACCACATCTCCCGCAGCATGACCAAATTCATCGTTCAGGCTTTTAAAGTAGTCAATATCCAGCATTAGCACCGAGAGCGGGTGCTGATACCGTAGTGCACGCTGCCAATCCAGGGTTAGGCGCTGTTCAAAGGCCCGCCGGTTGGCAATGCCGGTCAGGCCATCAGTCAGGCTCAGGGTTTCCAGTTCCTGCATCAGCTGTTCCAGCTCATGCGTGCGCTGTTTTACCTTTTTTTCCAGCGCCAGATTATTCATTTGCAAGGCGTGTTGTGCATGCTGGCGTAATAATTCCTGCCCGTGCTGCATGCGCGATTGCCAGATAATCAGGATGCTGGATAACAGCAAGGTCAGGAAGATCAGCAATGAGGTTTCAAACTGGTTATTGTACAGGTGCAGTAAGTTGCCTTGCCGGCATAGCCAGCCAATGGTCACAAAGATAATAATCAGTGCCGGTATTAGCCAGCGCACCATGCGGCTACCTAGCGTGTGTCCCACAAACAGGCGCATAAAACCACGTTCGGCACGAATCAGCAGCAGGCTGGTTGCCAGTAGCAAAAAAGAGATTGCCGATAGCGCGGAGATAGGTACAAAGAAACCAAAACGGTACAGGTCGCGCACCCCATAGGCATAGCCGATAAGTACCAGAATTGATGAAATAATGACGGGAATAACCAGCAGACGTGCCAGGTATAATTGGCGGTTGTTATGCCGGTTAGCCAGGAAAAAAATGCTGCCAGCAAGTAGCATCAGGTTAATGGCTGCCAGTGGTGACATGCGGTGGTTAAAAAGCTGCTGGTATTTTTCCTGGGTGCTAAGGGCCAGTAGCGCCGGTTTGATCAGTAAGCGATCCAGATAGGGCAGCGTAGTATCGCTGACATACTGGTAGAGGGTAACTGCCCCCAGCAGAAAGAGCAGGATGGCAATGAAGCGTTGCAGCCTGTATACCCATAAGGCCGGATTGTTAAATAGCAACAAGGCCACGCTTGCCAGAATAAGGCTGAATGCCGTGTTGGCTTTCATGGAGATATGATTGGGAAATAGCCAGAACAGGGTTTTTTCCTCAATCAGCCAGCCATACAGTACCAGCAGCGAAGGTGCGACAATCAACAGGCATGCTATTTTAAGCAGCAGGATGCGCTCATGCAGAAAATGTAAGTTGCCGGATGCGGTGCTTTTCAGCAAGGTTTGCTCCCTGTACCTGTTTGCTTGCTGGGATTCAAGACAGTCAGGAACAATATTAGAGTGCTTGCGAGCGGTTGTATAGCCTGAGCAAGCAGGTACTCAGGCTATACAGGGTTAACAGCCGGATTTTACTGATCCAGCTTGGTATCCTTGGTTTCATGCGTCAGGCGCAGGGCGATTAACGTGAGCAATGCTGCAATGGCAAGATAGTAACCTACGGCATTCAGGCTGTAATTGCTTGCCAGCCACATGGCAATATAGGGCGCCAGTGAGGCCCCAAAAATACCGGCAAAGTTAAAGGTGAGCGAAGCACCGGTATACCGTACGCTGGTCGGAAACAGTTCAGACAGGATGGTACCCAGCGGGCCGTAAGTTAGCCCCATCAGTGCCAGGCCAATACACAGGAAGGCCAGTACACTGGCATCCGTACCACCACTAAACAATGGTCCCATTACAAAACCAAAAATAATGATAGCGGCGCTAATCAGGCTCAGTGTTAAACGGCGGCCATAACGGTCCGCTAGCACTGCCGAAATAGGAATACATAATGCAAAAAACAATACCGCAATAATCTGCATAATCAGGAAATGTTCGCGGCTGTAACCCAGGCTTTTGGTGCCCCAGGTGAGTGCAAATACAGTCACCAGATAAAACAGGACAAAGGTTGCCAGCGCAATCAGCGTTCCCAGAAACACCATGCGGGTGTGTTCCTTGAACACGGTAATCATGGGCACTTTAACCCGTTCATGGTTTTCCAGCGCTGCTTTAAATACTGGTGTTTCGTGAATTTTTAAGCGTACATACAAGCCTACAAATACCAGCAATGCACTGGCAACAAAAGGAATACGCCAGCCCCAGGCCAGAAAGTCCTCATTACTGAGGAATTCACCCAGCAGCAGGAAGGAGCCGCCAGCCAGAATAAAGCCAATCGGTGCACCCAGTTGCGGGAACATGCCATACCAGGCGCGTTTGCCGGGTGGCGCATTTTCAGTAGCCAGTAGTACTGCGCCACCCCATTCTCCGCCGAGACCCAGGCCCTGACCAAAGCGGCAAAGTGCCAGTAATAAGGGCGCCACAATACCAATTTGTGCGTAGGTAGGCAGCAAACCAATCGCAACGGTTGATAGGCCCATGGTTAGCAACGCTGCAACCAGTGTGGCTTTACGGCCAATACGGTCACCATAGTGACCAAACACAGCGGAGCCGATAGGGCGAGCAAAGAATGCCAGTGCAAAAGTAGCCAGTGATTGCAAAATAGCTGCTTTTTCGTCCCCTGCCGGGAAAAACAGGTGTGGAAACACCAGTACCGCGGCAGTGGCATAAATATAAAAATCGAAAAACTCGATGGTGGTGCCAATCAAACTGGCAAAAAGCACCCGGCCTCTGGAGTTGGCGGGGGCTGCTGCAAGGGCTGCATTGCTCATAGCGGCTTGCTCATCATGGGTTTAAAATAAAAAACACGTGCCAATGCCCGAACTGATTGTCAAAGCAGGCTAAAAGTGTTGTGAAGTAATGTAAAAACAGGCAGCTATAGTGCCATTAGTATTTTCAATATGCCAGCAAGCTGATTAAAAAATGTGTGGTGTAATTAAACTAAGCTATGGGCAATACATAATAATAAATGGCAATACAGTGGCAGGCTGCGCCGCCAATGACAAACAGGTGCCATACTGCATGGGTAAAGGGATAGCGTTTGGCCGCATAAAACAGCGTGCCAATGGTGTAGCACAGGCCACCAGCTACCAGTAAGTCAAAGCCTGCTCTTGGCAATGCACGGTAAATGTCCGGTATGACAAACAGTGCCAGCCAGCCCATCAGCAGGTAGGTAATAAGCGAGACCTTGCCAAAGCGGTGTACAAAGAAGATTTTAAAAACAATGCCCACCATGGCAAGCACCCACAGCACCATCAGCAGAATATAGGCGGGCCGGTTGTTCAGGCTGATCATTAAAAACGGGGTATATGTACCGGCAATCAGCAGGTAAATCGCACTGTGGTCCAGCTGTTTGAGTATGGTGCGGGTTTTTTCTACCTGAATACTGTGATACAGCGTGGAGGCCAGAAACAGGATAACCATGCTTACCCCGTACACGACAAGTCCGGTCAGTTGCAGGGGTGTCAGGCTATACAGGCCTTTATTTACCAGTAATATGCAAGCTACCAGTGCCAGCAGGGCAGCAATACCGTGTGTGATGGCATTGGCCAGTTCTTCTTTGGCCGAGTAGGCGGCTGGGCTACTACTGGTGGCGGGCTTATTGTTATTCATATTCAACAGACATCATGTGCTTACTGATAATGGCAACATAGCATAATTGCAGAGTGTCAGCGTGTATTAAAAACTGACGCTGGGGTTGCAATCGGCTATCATGCCTTGTGCTAATGGGTTGTAAATTGTCTGCTGTGAATGAGGTTGCTGTGATGTCCAGTCAAAACTTAAATACGTCAGTGACGGATGCTGTACAAGTGACAGAGGACGCTATGCAGCAGCCAGCCGTTCAGCAGTTTATTGCCACACTGCAACAGGG
>JASLIR010000319.1 GCA_030152125.1 Alkanindiges sp. | reverse complement strand
TTTTAAGTTTGGCTGGACTGAAGGGCAGTATTCGTTATTAAAAGTATAAATAACCATATAAAACATTGAATTAATAGCCAGGATTCACATGCGGCAACGGTGGCATGCTTACTGCTAAATCCATGCCATCAAACAGCGCCTGTGCTGTTTCTTGTTGTTGAGGAAGATTTATGTCGGTTGAGTTTTTATGGCGTATCCCTGTGCATGGTGATGGCAGACGTGCGCACGATAAACATACCCGTGGTGAGTGGAATAAACAGACCACTTCACGCCTAGCACCCAAGCTGGAAGAGCCGGATTTTGCCTATTATGACTATTTGTCGCAGGTAGCACGTGCCGCTGACATTGGCGGTTTTCATGGTGCCTTAATCCCTGCATTCCGTCATACCGAAGAGCCGTGGGTACTGGCCTCGGCGCTTGCCCGCGAAACCCGCCGCTTACGTTTGCTGATTGCCATTCAACCGTGGTTTATTCATCCGGCCTATGCCACACAAATGGCCGCCAGCCTGCAGCGCCTAAGCGGTGGCCGGGTGGAATGGAATGTAATTTCCGGTGGTGGTGGTGCCGAACAGCGTGCCTATGGTGATTTTATTGCCCATGACGAGCGTTACCAGCGCACCAGCGAGTTTCTGGATTTTGTAAAAGGCTATGCGGCCGGTGAGCCATTCAGCTATCAGGGTAAATATTATCAGGTAGAAGAAGGTGGCCTGAAATACCCCATGAACCAGTACCCAACACCGCGTATATGGCTGGCCGGTGCCAGTGATGCAGCGATGCAGGTGGCGGCCAAACATGGCGATATTCATTTAACCTGGGGCGAACCGCTGGAAAGCCAGCGTATTGTGATAGAAAAAGCCAAAGAGGCGATTGAACGGCAGGGACTGGGCCGTCAGGTAAATTTTGGTATGCGTATTGACATTCTGGCACGTGAAACCGAAGAGCAGGCATGGGCAGAATTACGCCAGATGCATGCCAGCGTACCGGAAAATAGTCAGGCATTTGGTCGCCGTGATACTGAGTCGGTGGGTGCGCAACGCCAGAACAGCCTGCGTCGCGGGCAGCATTTTGATGACCTGATTGTAGGCAGGAATGTGTGGGCCGGTATGTCCGCCATTCGTGGGGGCCCTGGCTGTGTGATTGTGGGTAGCCATGAACAGGTGGCAGAGCGCCTGGCGGAATATGTGGATATTGGTGTAAATCATTTTATTCTGGCCAGTAACCCGCATCTGGAAGAAGCATACCGGGTGGCAGAAGAAGTATTGCCGCTGGTAGGGCAGGCCATTAAAGGTAACCAGAAGATCAAGGCGATTGACGAAGTTGCAGTAACTGCTGAAAGTGTTTAAGTACTTAATAAATCGGCAGGTAATATAAAAGGGTGCATGGCACCCTTTTTGTTTGGCTGACGTTAAGCGCTTAGCCGGCAATCGCTATACTGGGATTGCTATACAGTTGTACCGGTGGCAGCTCAGCGGCCTTTTGGAAAAAAGGGATGGCACGCTGCACCGCCAGTTCAATACGTGCCTTTAAGGGCGCACTGGTTACCTGATAGTTAATAAAGTCGGCTTCAGTGGCATACACACCAATTGGCAGGGTATTGGCCTGAAAGAAGCTAAATAGCGGGCGCAATTGATGCTCAATCACCAGTGCATGGCGGTCACTGCCACCGGATGCCGCCAGTAATACCGGTTTGTCTACCAGGGCAAACTGGTCTACAAAGTCAAACAGGTGTTTAAATAAACCGGTGAAAGAAGCGCGATAGACTGGTGTTGCCACCAGCAGCACATCGGCCTGTTCAATTTCCTGCAAGTGCTGTTCTACCGCAGCTGGTAAATCCTGGCGGTAAATGGCTGCACCAACCTGCGAACCAATTTCGCTCAGCTTGACAAAGTGCACATCAATCGCTGTATGCAGCTGGATTTTGTCCAGAACCGCAGTTAACAGACTTTCGGTTTTGGACGGGTTATTTAGGCCACCGGATACCGCCACGATGCGCAGTGGGCGGTGGTGTGCGTGTTTTAGCTCGCTCATAGTTATTCCAGTTATTCCGGGTTGCTGTCTATCGTTATTGGGCTATAGATAGTTAGTGGACTACAGTTATTGGGCTGGTACAGTCAATACAGACAAACGTTCAACACCCACGCGCTCAATACCGGCCAGCACTTTGGCAACGGTGCCGTAAGGTACTTTCTCGTCGGCATTTAAATTAAGTGCCAGCTTTGGGTTTTCCTGTTTGCGCGCCTGCAGGCTCGCTTCAAAGTCACTTAATGCCACCACATCCTTATCCAGATGGATCTGGCCATCCGGGCTGATGCTTAAGGTAATGGCCTTGGTTTGTTCGGTGGTTTGTGTAGGAGCTGCCTTGGGCAGGTTGACCCGTACCGAGTTGGTGAGCAGGGGTGCTGTGACAATAAATACAATCAGCAGCACCAGCATCACGTCCACCAGTGGTGTGACGTTAATTTCACTCAGTACATCGTCTTGGCTTTCGCCAGTAGAAATACTCATTATGCAAACACCTCTTTTTTATTGTCTTTTTCAGTATTTACACTTTTTGCTGTAACTGTTGGGCTGGTTGTAGTTGCTTTGGCAGCCGGAGTTTCCTGTGCTGGTTGTACACGGAAACCGGTTTTTTGTACCAGGCTTACAAAGTCAGTGGCAAAATCATCAAAATCGGCACCAGTGGATTTCACACGGCGGATAAAGAAGTTGTAGGCCAGTACTGCCGGAACAGCTACTGCAATACCAATACCGGTAGCAATCAGCGCTTCACCAATTGGTCCTGCCACAACATCCATGCTGGCATTACCACTGCTGGCAATGGCACCCAGCGCATGAATAATACCGAACACCGTACCAAACAGACCCACGAATGGCGCAGTATTACCAATGGAGGCCAGTACCGCCAGGCCAGCTTCCAGCGAACGGCGTTCACCCAGAATCTGTTTGCGCAGGTGGCGCTCCAGCAAATCCTGACGGTTCCAGCTGTGCTGTAAATCCTGATGTGCCTTGTCATCGGCTTCTTTTAAGGTATTAAAACCGGTTTGGGCAATACGTGCACTGGCACCAATGCTTTGTTGCGACAGCTGTGCCGCATCGTTCAGGTTTTTAGCCTGCCAGAATTGCTTGATAAAACGGCGATCCTGCTGGCTAACACGCAGGGTTTGTACCAGTTTCACCACAATCAAAGTCCAGGTAACCACAGAAAAGCCAACCAGTAACCAGATGGTTGCGTCGTGAATAAATGCGTTGATGTTTGCCATGTCTATAAATCTCTACAATAAATTAAAAATATAATCAGTTAAAAACTAGTTGGGTAAGCGGAATTCCAGTGGCACATCCACCCAGCCCTCAATGGGGGTAGAGCCCTGTAATGCAGGGGAGAATGTCCAGCGTTTAACAGTACGTACGGCTGCGTCATCCAGCACTTTATAACCGGTGCCTTTTTTCACCTGTACCGTGTCTGGTTTGCCCGAAGCTTGAACCTTGATGCGTAAAATAACCTGACCCTGCCAGCCACGATCCAGTGCCAGTTCCGGGTATTCCGGTGCCGGGTTGTTCAGGTAGCCCGCATAGCCTTTGGCAGCAGTAATTGGCTCCTGCTTAACGGGGGCCGGAGCAGGCGGTGCCGGTTTTACCGGCTCAGGTACAGGCACA
>JASLIR010000295.1 GCA_030152125.1 Alkanindiges sp. | reverse complement strand
CGGACACTGCGGTCAACCAGCTCCTGACGCCCTTTTTCGGTACGATAATATTGAATCGACATTCCCATTACCTCCCCCCAGCAAACAGAAAATGTCTTGCCTTACAAAAGCTGGAGCATAGGTAAACCGTATGACAATTTGATGATATCTAAAAATAAAAAGCCGGAAAACCGGCTTTTTATTGAGCTAACAGAAGCAATATGACAGATTAGCGTAACTTTAAGGTCATTAAACCAACAACCACAAGAATGATGGTAATAATCCAGAAACGAATCACCACCTGGGTTTCTTTCCAGCCCTGCTTTTCATAATGATGATGCAATGGCGCCATCAAAAATACCCGCTTCTGGCGCATCCGCAGGGAACCGATTTGCAGGAACACCGAGACGGCCTCCATTACAAACACACCACCCATAATGGCAAATACAATTTCCTGCCGCACCATCACTGCAATGGTACCCAGCATAGCACCCAGCGCCAGCGCCCCCACATCGCCCATAAACACCTGGGCGGGATGCGCGTTGTACCACAGGAAAGCCAGACCCGCGCCTACCATAGCACTACAGATCACCACCAGCTCACTGGTCTGCGTCACATAGGGAATATGCAGGTAGTTGGCAAAACGGATATCACCCGACAGGTATGCAAACACACCCAGGGCCGCCGCCACCATCACCACCGGCATAATCGCCAGACCATCCAGACCATCGGTCAGGTTGACCGCATTACTGGCACCATTAATCACCAGATAGGTGAAAAGGATAAAGGCAATACCAAATGGAATCACCGAGAAAGGAATACTCAGGTTTTTAAAGAAAGGTATCAGCAAATCCAGCATAGCCGCGCTGTCTACCGGGTTGGTAGTCTGGCGCGCAATCAGATACAGCGCTAAACCAGCACCCAGCGAGGCAACCGAGGTCCAGAAGAACTTTTTACGCGCCGGCAGGCCACGGTTATCCTTATAACGGATTTTAATCCAGTCATCCGCCCAGCCAACCGCACCAAACACCACCATCACCGCCAGCACAATCCATACATAGGGATTGCTCAGGTCCGACCATAACAGGGTACTAATGCCAATACTGGTTAGAATCAGCAAGCCGCCCATGGTTGGGGTACCCATTTTGGCAGCATGGTTTTCCGGGGCAAAGCTGCTGACTGCCTGACCATACTTCAGGGCACGCAGCTTACGGATCATATACGGCCCCAGCAACAGGCCAATGCCCATGGCTGTCAGTACACTCAGTAAGGAACGCAGGGTTAAATAACGAACGACCTGGAACGAGCTGTGATAGCCGGCCAACTGTTCAAACAACCATAACAGCATTATGCTTTCTCCACTAAATCGGCAATCAGACTTTCCATTTTGGTATAACGTGAACCTTTAAACAGCAGGCTAACCGCCGCCTGTTCATGTTCTTTTAAATAACTATCAAGCTGATCAAACAACGCAACCTTATCACTGAACGCCTGCGCTGTCAGCGCCGGATTATGCTGTTGCTGAATGCCTGCCAGTGTATCTGCCGCAAACTCACCCACGGTAAAAATGGCATCCAGTTGCAACTGTGCCAAATCGGCACCCAGGTTATGGTGCTCCCCGGCTGCAGCATCCCCCAGTTCGCCAATATCACCCAGCACCAGCACTTTTAACCCCGGCTGTGCTTCCAGCACTTTGGCAGCGGCACGCATGGAATGCGGGTTGGCATTGTAGGTATCATCAATAATCAGGTAGCGACCATGCTGCTTAAAGGAAAGGCGACCCTTAGCCCCTACCGCATGTGCCAGGCCACTGGCTATTACTGGCAACTGGATACCAAAGGCCAGTGCAAAACTGGCAGCGGCCAGTGCATTATCCACATTGTGCTGGCCAGCAAATGGCAAATCGATGGCAATACGCCCTTGCGGTGTAACCAGGTCAAAACGGCTGCTGGCAGCTTCCAGTTGGATATTTTCGGAATACACATCGCCATGCGCGGCAGCATATGCAGCAACATTCTGACCAAACCGGATCAACTGATGCTGACCTGCCGCTTGCTGGATTAGTGCAGCAAAATCATCATAAAACGGTACCACTGCCACGCCATCGGCCTGCAGGTGATTAAAAATTTCTGATTTGGCCCGCGCAATCCCTTCACGCCCACCAAACTCGCCCATGTGTGCTGTGCCAATATTCAGCACGCCAGCCACCTGCGGCTGCACCATATTAGAGGTGTAGTCAATCTCACCTACATGGTTGGCACCCAGTTCCATCACCGCATACTGGTGCTGGGGACTAAGCTCCAGCAGCATCATCGGCACGCCAAGGTCATTATTCAGGTTGCCACGGGTAATCAGGGTAGGTGCAATCTGGCGCAGGATGCTGCCCAGCATTTCCTTGGTGGTGGTTTTACCGCTGCTACCGGTTAAGGCCACCACTTTTAAATGGCTATAGCGCTGGCGGCGAAAAGCCCCTAAATGACCTAATGCCAAGCGGGTATCTGCTACCAGCAATTGTGGCGCAGTTACGCCAGCCACGGTACGGCTTACAATGGCAGCCACTGCCCCGCTGGCAATCGCATCGGCTACAAAGTCATGCGCATCAAAGCGCTCGCCTTTCAGCGCCAGAAAAACATCACCAGCCTGTACCTGACGGTTATCTGTCACAATACGCTGTGAGGCAAAGGCGTTGTCCAGTTGCAGCCACTCGCCCTGAGTGGCCAGGCTTAAGTCAGCAGAAGACCATAGCTCTAAATGCAAAGGCTCAATGCGCAAAGGCTGATTTAAGGGCTCGTTACTGTTGGCAGATGGCCCATCTGTTTGACTCATAGCACTACTCTTTTATTCAATCCTAAATCACCAGCAGCTGGCGTTGCTGACTAAACCCGATAACCCTTACACCGGATAACCTTTGGGTATCAGTTGCCTATGCTGTAACGCTGCATTCAGTTCTACCACATCATCAAACCAGTGGCGTACCCCGTCAATTTCCTGGTAGGTTTCATGACCTTTGCCTGCCAGCACCACAATATCCTGCACGCTGGCCTGGCGCACCGCCTGCTGAATAGCCAGCCGGCGATTTGGCTCTACCAGCAAAGTTGCAACCTGCTGATCAGGCAAGCCCTGCTGCATATCCTGTAAAATTTGCTCCACCGACTCACTACGCGGATTATCTGCCGTTAACAGCACCACATCAGCCAGTGCCAGTGCTGCCTGCGTCATTAAAGGGCGCTTGCCGCGGTCACGGTCACCACCACAGCCAAACACGGCCCACAACCGGCCCTGCCCTTCCACATGCGGTTTCAGGCTACTTAATACCTGGGTCAGTGCATCCGGGGTATGCGCATAATCCACCACAAACAAACGGTCATGGTCTGCCACCACCTGCATGCGTCCTGGGGCACCCTGTAAAGATGCCACCTGCGCTGCCACCTGTTGCGGCGCCAGGCCAAAAGCCAAAGCTCCAGCCACGGCAGCAATCACATTGGACACATTAAAATGCCCCAGTAAGGGACTATGCAAAGACAACTTACCAAGCGGAGTCTCTAATTGAATATCAGCACCGTTCAGGGAATAACTAACGTGAGTGGTATAAAAATCGGCACTGCTATCGGCTAAGGAATAGGTCCAGCTGGTAAGCAGTGCCTGACCACTACCCTGACGTTGCCGGTTTTGCACATCAACAGCCTGCTGCATCAACTGCCAGGCCGGATCATCCTTATTTAAAATGGCATGCGTTAACGAGGGAAACTCAAACAGCCGGGCTTTGGCCTGCGCATAGTGTTCCAGCGTGCCGTGATAATCCAGATGGTCGCGGGTTAAGTTGGTAAACAGCGCCACCTTAATCTCGGTGCCGGCTAAGCGCCCCTGATCCAGCCCGTGCGAACTGGCTTCCAGGCACAGGTATTCGGCACCCTGTTGCGAGAACTGATACAACTGCTGCTGTAACTGAATGGCATCTACCGTAGTATGGGTAGAGGGTTCAATGTTAGGCAGTATGCCATTACCGGTAGTACCCATCACCGCGGTGGCATGGCCGGATAGTGATAATAACTCCGCCAGCAAACGTGAAATGGTGGTTTTACCATTGGTGCCAGTAACTGCCGCCACGGTGGCCAGCTTTGTGGCCTGTTGTGCCTGCAAAAAGCGCTGCGCCAACACACCAATCCACTGGCGTAAATCTTCCAGCACAAATACCGCTTGCCCACTAAAGCCATCCAGTGTGCATTCGCTAAATACCGCCAGCGCACCTTTGTCGAGTGCAGACTGCACAAACTCAGCCATACGGCCGGCTTGCGTGGCACCCTTTAAGGCAAAAAAAATATCCCCGGCAGCAACCAGCCGGCTATCCAGCCGTAAGGCTGCAACCGTACCGGCAGGTAACTGCAATGCCGCCTGTTCCGGCCATAACTGCTGCAGATTAATGCCCATTAGCACTTACCTTCTTTGTTTCGCCCGGCAAATCCAGTGGTTTATCCAGTGGCACATTCAGCAGGCGCAAGGACTCCTGCATAATTTTGGCAAAAATAGGCGCTGCCACCAAGCCACCATAATATTGACCAATCGGGTTTTCCACCACTACAGCCATGGCAATGCGCGGGTTACTAACTGGCGCTATGCCAACAAACAGGGCACGGTATTCCTTTTGTGAGTAGCCTTTACCATCCGGGCGCAGTTTATGCGCCGTACCGGTTTTACCCGCCACACGATAACCGGAAATGGCCGCCTGCTTGGCAGTACCACCAGGCTGGGTAACCCCTTCCATCATGCCCAGTACTTCATGGGCAATTTTTTCATCAATCAGCCGCTCACCCGCAGGTACCGCATCCAGTTTCAATAGGCTGACATCATGATGCACCCCGCCATTGGCAATGGTGGCATAGGCCTGCGCCAGTTGCATTACTGTGGCGTTCAAACCATAGCCGTAGGACATGGTGGCCACTTCCGACACATTCCATTTGCTTGGCGGCAAAATCAGACCAGCACTTTCCCCGGGGAAATGCACGGCAGTACGTGAACCCAGCCCCATGCGCTTAAAGAAGGTGGGCATAGTGCTATAAGGCAGTGACAACGCGATTTTAGACACGCCCACGTTGGAAGACTTAACGATAATGCCGCGTAAATCCAGTGCACCATAATTATGCGTGTCGCGAATGGTATGGTTGCCCACCCGCATACTGCCGGGCGCGGTGCTGACAATGGTACTAGGCTGATACTTGCCACTTTCCAGTGCTGCAGTAATGGTTAAGGGCTTCATGGTAGAACCCGGCTCAAACATGTCAATGGCAGCGCGGTTACGCATGGCATCCTTGTTTTGCAGGCCATCCGGGTCATTCGGGTTATAGGATGGCCAACTGGACATAGCCAGGATTTCACCAGTTTTTACATCAATCGCCACGGCAGTAGCAGAACGCGCATTATTGGCAATACCCGCAGCGGTCAGCTCGCGGTACATGATGTACTGCAGGCGCGAATCAATACTTAAGGCAATGTTTTTACCCGGTTTTTCCGGTTTTACCAGCTCCACATCCTTAATGCGGTTACCACGGCGGTCGCGCATCACGCGCATCTTGCCATCCTCACCGGACAAATCCTTGTTCCAGGCCATCTCCAGGCCTTCAATACCAATACCGTTACGGTTAGTTAAACCAATAATCTGTGCATTGGGCTGCGCTTGCGGGTAGTAGCGCTTAAAATCACCTTCGGTATACACCGACTGGAACTTGCGGCTTAAAATCACCTTGGCGGTGTCCGGCGGTACCTGACGCTTAAGGATCACATAGCGCGCGCGTTTTTTCTGGTTCACCAGCTGTTGCAGCTTGCTGGAATCCTCACCAATGGCAGCCGCCAGTGCTTCCAGGTCAAAATTGGTTTTGGGTAGCTGACGCTTTAAGCCACGGTTGTTGGGGTCAAGCTTCAGCTTTTGCAGTACGTCATCACGGTCGCTAATGGCTTCAAAATATTCTTTAGGATCAATCCACAGATTCACCATGGGCGTACTGATGGCCAGCGGCACACCGTAACGGTCACTAATCACACCACGGGTCGCCTTCAGCGTATCCGTGCGCAAAATCATGGCGTCGGCTTTTTCCTGCAAAAACTGGTGGTCAATCACCTGCACATAAAAGGCACGCAATACCAGAATCAGGAAAAACAGGACCACAAAGCCCCACAATATTTTAAAGCGCCATAAGTCCAGCGCCAGACTCGGCTTCTGGGTAGTATGCCGCTGAGCCTTTTTTTGTGTAATGCTTGGACGAGCAGTTTTTTTCATATTCAATACAAAGCCTTTTACATCTGTGGCGCAGTCACAACAACCGTTTGCGAAGGTGGTGGTGCATACATTCTTAGGGACATCACCGCACGGCCACCAATTTGTGCAGTCGCACCAAAGGTTTGCTGCTCAATCAGCAACCGGCCCCAGTCTGCATCCAGCGCCTCACGCTCCTGGCGGACTGTCTGCAGTTGCCTGAATTCGTGCCGGTACAAAAAAACCTCGTACACAACTGCCAGCGCACTGCTGACAATCAGCAAGGCCAGACCAACCGGTAACAGCCATTGCTTAAAGGGGTTGAGCTTTTGTAATGATGCATCAAGCATGTGTTAACTCTCCAGCCGTGATGCCACCCGCAACCATGCGCTACGCGCACGCGGATTGGCACTCACTTCCTGCGTTGAAGGCGCAATACGGTCTACTTTTTTCAGGGTACGCTGATCGGTTTGTGGCAGCCAGCCATCCTGCTCACCATGGGTGGACTGCTGCTGGATAAACTGCTTGATCAGGCGATCTTCCAGCGAATGAAAGCTGATGACCGCCAGACGCGCATGTGGTTTTAGCGCAGCCACAGCTTGCGGTAAAAACTGCTGGATGTCATCCAGTTCATGATTAATGGCAATGCGAATCGCCTGAAAACTGCGGGTAGCCGGATGTTTGTGCTTTTCCCACTTGGGGTGCGCCGTTTTAACAATTTCCGCCAGCGCACCGGTGGTTTCTATCTGTCCAGCCTGCTTGATGGCTCTGGCAATACGGCGGCTATAGCGCTCCTCACCAAACTGGAACAGTACATTGGCCAAGGCTTCCTCATCCACACGCTGCAGCCATTCAGTAGCAGTTTCACCCTGGCTGTTATCCATCCGCATGTCCAGCGGGCCATCCTGCATAAAACTAAAACCGCGCATCGCCTGATCCAGCTGCGGGGATGACACCCCTAAATCAGCCATCACACCATCTACCTGCGGAATGCCCAGCAGCGCCAGTTGCGCCTGCAAATCGGCAAAGCTGGCGTGCACCATACGCAAGCGGGAATCCTGCTGCATCAGTTCCGCCCCTACGGCCTGCGCCTGCGGGTCTTTATCAAAGGCAATCACCTGGCTTTCAGCATCCAGCCGTGCCAGCAGGGCACGGGTATGCCCGCCACGGCCAAAGGTTGCATCCACATATACGCCATGTGTTTTGCCGGCCAGCAAAGCATCTATGGTTTCATCCAGCAATACGGAAATATGTGACATAACAACGCAGCACTTGCATAAAAATGAAAAAATAAACCGCACATTATCACGATGTGCAGGACAGACGCAAAGCACCTTTTTGTTGTTACACAGCTTATTAAACATCTTGTAACGCCAAAGCAGCGCAATCGTACAAATTTCGCGGCGTTTATGCTATCTGGCCTGTCAGACAAGCCTGACAACAACCGTTAAAACAAGTTAATAATCGGCTTGCCTTTGTTTTTGGAGCCTTTCGCAACTTGTTTTAAGGTTCAGAATGTCTACAAGGTTAAATATCAAATAAACAACTACCAGATGGTAAGTTGTTTTTACTCATTAAATGCTTCTGGCAATTTCTTGTCGCCTGCGGCGACAAGAAATTGTCATGGGGGTTTGGGGGCGAAGCCCTATACGCGCCAACTTAGCAAATAATCCCAATAAATTCATTTTATTATATGTGTGACGGGAGGCTTGGAGGGCGGCAGCCCTCCAAGCCCCGCTCCAAAAAGTGGCTTGTGTAGCAAGCCACTTTTTGGGCTTTTAATTTTGTACCATATGCGATTCATGCTGGCTTCTTAGCTGGTAAATTTATTTAAAAACAATTATTAAATAAGTTATGAATGATAAAATTGACTATTCTTAAAGCAAGATCAAA
>JASLIR010000265.1 GCA_030152125.1 Alkanindiges sp. | reverse complement strand
GTTTAATGCGGTAAATGGTAATGACCGGGCTTTACCTGCATTTGGTGTGCATTATCCGCATGATGAACGTTATGAGTTCAGCCGGGAATACTGGCAGGCTTTCCAGAAGGTATATACCGGCCAGCATGATGGCTACGATGGCAAGTTTGTAAAACTGGCACCGTTTCCACCGGAACTGACCAAAACCACCCGTGGTGTGGGCGGCGTGCAGAATCAGGCTACCCATGCTAAAGGCCTGCCATTGTGGGGTGCAGGTACTTCTGCACCGGGTGTCGCGCATTCGGTAGAACTGCTGGATGTGTATTTAAGCTTTGCCGATACACCGCAGCGCCTGGGTGACAAATTCCGCCGGGTAGGGGCCGAAGCAGCCAAGCTGGGTCGCACACTGCAGTTTGGTACACGCCTGCAAATTATTGTACGCGAGACTGAGGAAGAGGCATGGGAATATGCCGAGTATCTGGTGCAGCATACCTCGCTGGAATACGCCATTCAGTCGATCAAACGGCAGTTGCCACCGGGTGAAACACTGGAAACCTACCAGAGTGACAACCCGCAGGTACAGCGTAATCTGGAGTCGATTAAGGCAGGCAAGTTGCCATCCGCCCGCGATTATGAAATTTACCCGAACATCTGGACTGGCCCGGCCTTGCATGGCTTTAATATTCTGGGGCCGCTGGCAGGTACTACGCTGGTGGGTAGTGCAGAAAATGTGGCAGCACGCATCAAGGAGTTTGAGGCACAGGGTACATCGGCGTTTATTCTGTCCGGCTGGCCTTTAATTGAGGAGGCATACCGGGTGGCGGATTTGCTGTTCCCGCTGCTGGATCTGGACCATGGTTTTGAGGTGCCTAACTTGCAGGTGGCTGGCCGTAAGCAGTCTCCTAAATATAGTGAGGCTGAAAGTGTGCCGAAGCTGGAAGCTTCGTAATGTTAGTAGCGAAGTGAAAAGGAAAACCCTGATTTTGATAACCTCACCCTAGCCCTCTCCTGAAAAGGAGAGGGAACTCCTTCTCCCTCTGGGAGAAGGCCGGGATGAGGGAAAGCGTTTATATTATTTAAGCATTACGCCACAGGTTTTCAAAGCGCCAGGTGACAAACTGGGTGTGCTCTGGTCTGGCACCACCAATCTTGTTGGATACACCATCCAGTACATTGCCAAAACCCCAGATCAGCAAACCACCTTCACGGTGCTGGATTTCCTGTGCCTTACCCAGTAAATCACGGCGCTTGGCAACATCCGGCTGCGCCAGCCCATCAAAAAACAGCTGGCTAAACTCCGTATTATCAAAATGGGTTTTGTTGCCTGTTGAAATGGGGGCATCATTACTTAAGGCGCTGCTTAAATACGGAGTGCCAACGGTACCGGAACCCGTACTTAATGCCCAGCTCAGGCGTTGCGGGCCAGCATAAGTAGCTGCATCCACCTGTCTGATCACAATTTTTACATTGGCCTGCTTGGCCTGTTCAGCAAACACCAGTGCCGAAGTACTGGGTACGCCGCCACCAGCAAGGGTTACCAGTTCAACCGTCAGGCCATTGCCATAACCGGCTTCCTTCAGTAGCTTTTTGGCCTGCTCCACATCATACTGGCGCTGCGGAATGCTGCTGTTAAATACGGCATCCTGCGGGGCATACAGGTCATTGGCAATACGGCCCTGTCCACGCAATACACGTTTTACCAGGTCTTCACGGTTGGCCAGTAAGCGAAAAGCCTGGCGTACCCTTGGGTCATTAAACGGTGGCTTGCTGGTGTTCATGTCAAAGGAATACCAGATATTGGTATTGGACGTAACAATGTGCGAATTGGGATCTTTCTGCAACACCAGTGCATATTCCGGTGGAATACTGTTGGCCAGGTCAATCTGCCCGGCCTGTAGCGCAGTCAGGCGTGATACCTGATCCTTAAAATCAATAATTTCAAATTCATCGGCATAGGGTTTATCTGCTTTAAAGTAGTTTTCAAAACGGGTAAATACCGAACGCTGGCCGGGAATAAAACTTTTTAGCTTATAGGGGCCGGCACCTACCGGGTTTTTAATCGGGTCATAGTCAGTGGGGACAATGCCGCCAAAGTTAACCCAGGTTTCCGGCAAGGCCAGAAAGCCTTTTATATCCTTGCGAAAGGACAGGCGAATGGTGTGCTTATCCAGTTTTTTAACCGAATCACGGTCAATCCATTGCACCAGATAGCGGAATGGTGATGCCAGCTTGGGATCGGTCAGTCGCAGGACGGAAAATGCCAGGTCATCAGCAGTAATGCTTTTACCATGATGGAATTCCAAGCCCGGTTTTACCCTTAAGGTCCATTCCGATGCAGTGGCATTTGGCTCGGCAAATTCTGCCAGCGCCAGCCGTGGCAGCATGTTTTCATCCCATTCCCACAGTTTACTGTATAGGGCAAAGCCACGCAAAATACCACCACCAATGGCGGTATGCGCATCCAGCGTACCAGCCTGATTACCGTCGATAATCCCCAGGCGAATGCGGCCACCATGCTGCGGTGCGGTATCAGCGGCTGGCTGGCT
>JASLIR010000175.1 GCA_030152125.1 Alkanindiges sp. | reverse complement strand
GCATATGGCAGGTTTTGATGATATTTTCTGCCTTGGCATTATAAAGGCCAATGGTTTTAATATATTCCTTCAAGCCATCGATGCCTAAATCCAGAATGGCTTGTGGTGTATTGGCCACCGGATACAATTTGGCGGTGGCTTTGTTGACTCCTACATCCGTCGCCTGGGCGGACAGGATGACGGCAATCAGTAATTCAAAGGGGCTGCTGTAAGCCAGCTCGGTGGTCGGGTTGGGACGTTGTGCTTTTAGCCGTGCGAAAAATTCGGCAACATTGGCTTTTTTCATGCTCAGGCTTCCATTAATTCGCGCAGGCTGGCTTCCAGTTGCTGCAACTCGGCCTGTTTCTGTTCGTCAAAACGTACAGCAAGTTGGCGCTGTAATTTTTTTATCTGGCTGCGCAAGGTGGCCTGCTGAATGGTTTTAGCCGGATTGGCAGTGATGCTTACAGTTTTATCTGATGCAGGTTGTTGCAGTGCGGCAGGTATTAATGCGTCTACCTGTTTGCCGGTAATCGTTTCTATCTCTATGCTGGAAAGCTGCCTGGAGAGTGTGGGCTTGCTGCTTTTCCGGGTGAGTAGATATTGCTGCTCACGCCATACATGCTTCTGGTAACGCTGGCGCAGGCTGTCTTGTTCGGCAATGCGCTGCACAGGGCCAGGTATGGGTTGCGGGTCAGCAATCAGGTCAATGCAATCCACCGGGCAAGGGGGAATGCACAGCTCACAACCGGTACACAGGTCGGCAATAATACTGTGCATCAGCTTGCCACTGCCAATAATGGCATCTACCGGGCAGGCGCTAATACATTTGGTACAGCCAATGCACTCATCTTCCCGGATAACTGCTTTTACCCGTTGTGGCCGGCCATCTTCACTTAATGACCATTTACTGGGTTGTGCGGGCAGTGCAGGGCGCTGCAGGATGCTGGCCAGTTGGTCTGCTACGGGCTGGCCGCCTGGTACACAGCCATCGGCACTGGCCCCATGGGCCATGGCAGTGGCATAGGGCAGGCAACCGGCAGGATGCCCGCACAAACCACATTGGGTTTGCGGTAATACGGCATCCAGTAATGGAATCAGTTCGGCAGTTGAAGGCACAGTCACATAAGGCAATAAGTGTGGAAAGGCGAATGATGCGAGAAAGCACCTGCAAGGTCAAATAATTTATGTCATTTTGCCTGATCTTCAGGTATTGGCTGCAGCGCATGGCATTGTGGTCAATCTGTGCTTGAAATACACCAGTATGGCGGCATATAAAGTGTAGGTTCAAAGTATGGTTTCAAGCGTTTTGAAATAGCGTGTACCAGTGCTGCAGCGAATATTTTTTGATTGACCGTTATATAAATTAAAGAAAGCTTTTGCTAATAAAAACAGCTGATTAAAAACGATGAAAGCTTAAAAAGTATTAAATATTAAAATATTTTCCATCATCCCCCTTGTTTTTTTTCAAAAATACATCACTAATGAAATATGACAAAATCATTTGTCACTCATCAGGAGTGCCCTATGTCCGAAACAACAATTCCAACTGTTGATCTTAAACTGCCTGTAGAGGGGAGTTTGCCATTATTAGCACTGCGCGATGTGGTGGTTTATCCGCATATGCAGATTGCTTTATTTGTGGGTCGACCAAAGTCCATTCATGCTGTGGAAATTGCCAGAAATGCTGATAACCTGGTATTTGTCGTGGCACAAAAAGATTCTCTGGCCGAAGAAATTGATAACGACAACCTGTATCAGTTTGGTACGGTCTGCCGCATCGTGCAAGTTGTAAATCATGAAAATGATGACAATTGCATTAAGGTGTTAATTGAAGGTTTATACCGTGCACGTCTGGATAGCATTATCGAGCTGCCTGACTACATGCGTGCAGATACTACAGCGGAACCTGTGCCGGTGAATTTAAGCGCCCAGCAGCAGAAAACCGAGCGTGAATCCTTAAAAAGCCTGTTTTCCAGCTATGCTGAAGCCAAATTGCGCAATGCGCGTGAATTAAGTGCAGCTGCCGAAAAAATTGAAGATCTGCTGGAACTGATTTACTTCATTGCTACACGTGCGCCGCTGGCGATTGATGTGAAGCAGAAGTTTCTGGAGCAGGCTGATATTGCTGCGCATGTGCGTGAGTTGACCAGCTATCTGATTCAGCAGTCTGAAGAACAGCAGATTGAGCAGAACCTGCACGAGAATGTAAAACGCCAGATGGAACGCAATCAGCGTGAATATTTCCTGAATGAAAAAATGAAGGTGATTCAGCGCGAGCTTTCCGACATGAATGGCGGCGGTGATGATGATATTTCCGAACTGGAAAAACGTTTGGAAGAAGCCGAGCTGCCTGAAGATATTCAGAAAAAGGCCGAAGGTGAGTTACGCAAGCTGAAAGCCATGCAACCTGCTTCCAGTGAAGCGGCAGTAGTGCGCAACTATTTAGACTGGATTTTGAATACGCCCTGGAAGAAAGCCAGCAAAGTCAGCATTAAGCTGGACAAAGCTGAGGAAATTCTGGATGCGGATCATTATGGCCTGGAAGAAGTTAAGGAACGTATTACCGAGTTTCTGGCTGTTCAGTCACGCGTGAAAAAACTCAAAGGTCCGATTTTGTGTCTGGTTGGTCCTCCTGGGGTGGGTAAAACCAGTCTGGGCGAATCGATTGCCAAAGCAACAGGCCGTGAGTTTGTGCGTATGGCTTTGGGTGGTGTGCGGGACGAAGCGGAAATCCGTGGTCACCGTCGTACCTACATTGGTGCGATGCCGGGCAAGATTGTGCAGCATCTGGCTAAAGTGGGTGTTAAAAATCCGCTGTTCCTGCTGGATGAAATTGACAAGATGGCGCAGGACTACCGTGGTGATCCGGCATCTGCCTTGCTAGAGGTGCTTGATCCTTCGCAAAACCACAAGTTCAATGACCATTATCTGGATCTGGACCTGGATTTGTCGGAAGTGATGTTTATCTGTACTGCCAACAGCATGGATATTCCTGCACCGTTGCTGGACCGTATGGAAGTTATTCGCCTACCGGGTTATACCGAAGACGAGAAAGTGAACATTGCCGAGCGTTATCTGGTTCCTAAAGCCATTAAAGCCAATGGTTTGAAGGAAAAAGAGCTGACCATTGAGGCAGATGCGGTACGTGACCTGATTCGCCGGTATACACGCGAGGCCGGGGTGCGTAACCTGGAGCGTGAAATCTCCAAGATTTGCCGTAAAGTGGTGAAGGAAGCTGTAAATAGTCGTTCAAAAAACATACATTTTGACATCAATGTAACCAATTTGAGCGAGTATTCTGGTGTATATAAGTTTGATTACGGTCAAGCGGAAGATGATGCACAGGTTGGTCGTGTGACTGGTCTGGCATGGACATCAGTCGGTGGTGAGTTGTTGACCATTGAAGCAGCAGCCATGAAAGGCAAGGGCGCTTACACGGCAACCGGTTCGCTGGGTGATGTGATGCAGGAATCCATCAAGGCAGCGGTAACGGTAGTGCGTACGCGTGCTGACCAGCTAGGTATTCCACACGAGAAGTTCGGTGAAACCGATATTCACGTGCACATGCCGGAGGGTGCAACCCCTAAAGATGGTCCATCAGCGGGTATTGCCCTAACCACTGCACTGGTGTCTGCCTTAACCGGTATTCCGGTACGTGCAGATGTCGCAATGACAGGCGAAGTAACCTTGCGTGGTCATGTACTGCGTATTGGCGGCCTGAAGGAAAAGCTTCTGGCTGCGCATCGCGGTGGTGTAAAACTGGTATTGATTCCTGAAGAAAATGTTCGGGATCTGATCGAAATTCCTGACAATGTGAAAGAAGGTCTGGAAATTCGTGCCGTGAAAACCATTGATGATGTGTTACCAGCAGCCT
>JASLIR010000171.1 GCA_030152125.1 Alkanindiges sp. | reverse complement strand
CTTACCGTGCGCCTGTTCCGGTGATGATTATTGGTAATATTACCGTAGGTGGCAGTGGTAAAACCCCGTTAATTATTGAGCTGGTTAATTTCCTGCAAAATGCCTGTCACTTGAAGGTAGGGGTGATCAGCCGTGGCTATGGTGGGCAGGGGCCTTTTCCCTGCCTGGTTGATGCGCAGTCCGGTGCGGAAACAGTAGGCGATGAGCCGGTACTGATTGTGCAGCAAACGGGTGTAGCGATGGCGGTTGGCCCAGATAGAAAAGCTGCCATTGAGCTGCTACTGCATAATTATAAGCTGGACATTATTTTAAGTGATGATGGCTTGCAGCACCTTGCACTACAGCGCGACCTGGAATGGATTGTACTGGATATTGACCGGGGCCTGGGCAACGGCTTTTTATTGCCGAGTGGTTTTTTGCGCGAGCCGGAATCACGTTTAAATACCGCCACCGTGATTGAGCATGGTCAGGACAGCCAGAGCCTGCTTAATATGCATTTGCGTGCAGATAAGCTTTTTGCCCTGGCAAATGAATCTGGCGTCATTAGAAAGCCGCCTAAAGCAGGTGATAAAATTCATGCCGTTGCAGGAATAGGCTTACCGGAACGGTTTTTTAATAGTTTAAGGGAACTTGGTTTTAAGGTGATTGAGCACCCCTTTGCCGACCATCAGCATTATATGCCGCATGATGTTGACTTTGATGACCATCTGCCTATTATTACTACTGCCAAAGATGCAGTGAAATTATATGATATTGCCGCACAAATGCCGGAAAAAGTGATTTGGGTGCTGCCGGTAACGGCACAGTTATCGCTTGGCTGTTATGAGTTATTACATCAACAATTATCCGCTTTAGGATTATCTTTACCTCCTTTTAGTTCCTGAGCCTGACAAATAGAGTTTATGGTTATGAAGCATCTTGTTATTCCTGCCCGTTATTCCAGTTCCCGTTTACCAGGTAAGCCTTTGCTGGAAATTCATGGCCGCCCAATGGTATTACGTGTGGTTGACCAGGCGCGTAAAGTAAAAGGCTTTGATGACATTTGCGTTGCTACAGACGATGACCGTATTGCAGAAGTTTGCCAGCAGGCGCAGGTAGATGTGGTGATGACCAGCAAGAGCCATCCATCCGGGACTGACCGCCTGAGTGAAGTAGCACGTATACGTGGCTGGGGCCGTCAGGACATCGTGGTGAACGTGCAGGGTGATGAACCGTTGGTACCAGCCATTTTGGTGGAACAGGTTGCCGACCTTCTGGTGAAAAAGCCTGAATGCGATATGGCAACCCTGTGTGAGGCCATTGGCCATGTGGATGAGTTTACCCGCAGCAGTATTGTGAAGGTAGTACGCAGCCAGCAACTGGAAGCCCTGTATTTTAGCCGTGCCCCGATTCCATGGGATCGTGATGGTTTTGCCAATGGCATTAATCACGTGCCGCAGGATGCCATGCGCCATTTAGGCCTGTATGCCTACCGTGTGGCGTTGTTACAGGATTTCGTTACCTGGCCGATGGGCCGCCTGGAAACTATTGAAAGCCTGGAACAGTTACGTGTACTGGAAAATGGACGCCGCATTGCCATTGAAGCAGCGTTGGTTTCCCTGCCGGCTGGTGTAGATACCCCGGAAGATCTGGAGCGTTTACGCGCACTGGATGTATCCGCCTTTGCTTCGGCATAAGTTGAAATAAGGTAGCTGCTGCATGCAAACATCCGATGACCGCCCTGAGCTGACCACTGCACAGGACCATCATTATTTTGCACAGCAGCTACCCTGGCACTTGCCACACTGGCAGCGCTTGACCCAGCGTTTTCCGCAATTGCCACATGCCGTATTGTTAAGCGGTATGGCAGGCACGGGAAAACGGCAATTTGCTGATCAGTTAAGTGCCTGGCTACTATGCCTGAACCGCAGCCCCATGAAAGCCTGTGGGGCGTGTGCCAGCTGCCAGTGGCTAAAGGCCGATACCCATCCGGGCTTGTTATATATTTCTCCTGAAGTAGATAACAAAGGCAAAAAAAGCCAGTTTATCAAGATAGACCAGATTCGCCAGTTAATGCCCTTTGTACAGCAAACAGGGGAAAACTGGCGGGTAGTGATTATTGAACCTGCTGAAAGCCTGAACATAGCGGCTGCCAATGCCTTGTTAAAAACGCTGGAAGAACCGGGGCAGAAGGTACTATTAATCCTAGTGGCGGATCAGGTGCTACAGCTGCCGGCCACCATCCGCAGCCGTTTGCAGCACTACCCCGTGGGTTTGCTGCAACAGCAGCAGGCTATTGATTACGTGGTTCAGCATTTAAAGGTAGCACCTGAACAGGCCGAACTCTTGCTGGCCTTAAGTGGTGGCGCACCTTTAAGTGCCATTGCATTGAATGGAGAAGAACCATTTCTGGCACGTCAGGAATGGCTGGCCGACTTTTCCCGTTTACTGAATGGCCGCCTGGCACCCATTAGTGTGTCCAGCGCCTGGCAAAAGCGTTTGAATGTATGGCAGTGGCTGGATGTGCAGGAGTGGATGCTGAGGGATTT
>JASLIR010000153.1 GCA_030152125.1 Alkanindiges sp. | reverse complement strand
GCCATTGCTGCCAAAATGGCCGGTGCACGTAAAGTGATTGCATGCGATATTGATCTCATCAGTTTGGTGGCCTGCAAGGAAAATGCGCAGATTAACGGTGTGGAGCTGGAGTATCTGGCTGATTTATATGCCTGCAACGAGCCTGTGGATGTATTACTGGCGGCAGATGTTTTATATGACCAGTGCAACCGGTTTTTTCTGGATGAATTTTTAAAGTTTGCCCCGGAGGTGTGGGTGGCAGATTCCCGGGTGAAAAATTTCACGCATCCCTTATATACCAAAATAGATGAGCGCAGTGCGACCACCTGGCCTGACCTGGATGAAGCCAAAGAGTTCAGGAACGTCAGTTTTTACCGGACGCTGTAATGCAGTGGTTCTGATGATTAATAAATAGCACGCCTTAGGGCGTGTTATTTGTTGGTGGGGCTTCTATATCCAGTGCAGGAGTAGGCTGTTCTGCATTTATATCTCCCGTTGTTACTTTATCCAGCGGGCTAACCGGGTCAGCATAGCTGGAGGGTGTGACTGTTTTGGTTGGGCTGATCAGGTTAGGCTTGGTCGCCGTTTGTGCCGAAGGCGAATAAAACGGTTTTAGCTTCAGCCTTTGTTCAGTCAGGCTGTATTGTACGGATAGCCCCACGCTATTCGGGTCAATTTTGGCGGTGGCGGCATTCACGCCTTCGCTCACCCCAGCGCTGGCACAGCCAGCCAGGGTAGTTATCGTCAGGCCAAATGCGGCAAAGATAAAATAACAATAACTTCCAGATAAGGGCATGACCTACTCCTTTTACATCCCTCTTATTTACAATTTAAGCTTTTAATTGCAGGGCACGCTGATACAACTCATTTTTCTTTAAGCCGGTTAAATCGGCAGCTAACTGGGCAGCAGTTTTAACTGGTAAGTCCTGTAGCAGTCTGGTGAGTAGCTGGTCGGTTTTGGCCTGGTCCTGTTCGGCTTGTTCCGGTGCACCGGCAACCACCAGTACAATTTCACCTTTTTGCTGGTTATGGTCAGCCATAACCCAGGGTAGCAGCTCGCCCAGGGTGGATTTTTTGATGGTTTCAAAGGTTTTGGTGATTTCACGCGCCAGGGTAATCTGTCGTTCTGGCCCAAATACCGTTTGCATATCGCTCAGGCAGTCCACAATGCGGTGTGGCGCTTCATAAAAAATCAGGGTCTGGGTTTCCTGTTTCAGTTTTTCCAGCCGTTGCTGGCGTGCGTTGGCCTTGGCCGGTAAAAAACCTTCAAAACTAAAGCGGTCACTGGGCAGGCCAGCAGCACTTAAGGCACTAATGGCCGCACAGGCTCCCGGTACTGGAATAACCCGGATACCTTCCTCATGCGCAGCGCGTACCAGCTTAAAACCGGGGTCACTGATAAGGGGGGTGCCTGCATCGCTAATCAGGGCAACTGAAAGACCTTGTTTAATTTTGTGAATTATTTCATGTATTTTGTGAGTTTCATTGTGATCGTGGCAAGCTGTCACCGGTTTTGTAATATCATACGCAGTTAATAAGCGTGCAGCATGTCGGGTATCTTCTGCTGCTATCAAGTCGACACTTTTTAATGTCTGAATGGCTCGCATCGTGATGTCATCAAGATGACCAATAGGTGTCGCAACCACATATAAATGAGCACTCATGCGGACGACTTCTCCATGAAAAATAAAATTCTTAAATTTTTGGCTGTGTTTAGCCTAAGCATCTCTCTTCCCCTAGTGGCACAGGCTGAGGTACTGGTCGTTTTACCTGAAAAGGGGCCAATGGCTTTGGCAGCCAACAGCGTGAAAGATGGTATACAAGCCGCCTATTATGCAGGAAAAAACCCGCAAACGCTGCGTTTTGTTGATAACAGCCAACGCAGCATCAGCGATATTCTGGCTAAGGAAGTTAAGGCGGATACCAGGCTGATCATTGGCCCACTGGCACGTGAGCAGGTAGAGCAGCTGGTAAAAGCTAAACCCAAGGTGGCAGTACTGGCCCTGAATCAGGTGACGGACAACTATAAAACGGTGTGGCAGTTTGCCTTGTCACCGGATGAAGATGCCCGTGCCTTAAGTAAAGTGGTGCAGGATGATGCAGTAGACAGTCTGCTGGTGTTGACCCAGGACTCGCAGCAAAAAAGTACTGCACGGTTCCGCGATGCCATGAACCGCCTGTGGGGTGATAAATTGCAGGATGTATCCAGCCTGCCCAAGTCACTGGACAAACGTCAGGGCTTGCTGCTGTTGGGTGATGCCAAGTGGCTAAGCGCTTATGAGCAATTGCCCAAAGAGCGGATTTACACCATTCCTCTGGCCATAGAAGAAAATCCCTCCCTGCCGGTTGGTATCCAGTTTTGTGATACCCCTGCGCTGTATCAGGCTAACTGGCCGGATATCATAAAGGCCTATGAGAAAAAACCGGTGAGCATGCCTTACCAGCGTTTACTGGCGTTTGGTGGGGATGCCTGGCAAATTGCAGAAACCTTGCTGAACGAAGCAAAATCTGCCCAGTTTGCCGGGCGTACCGGTAAGGTACGCATTGTAGAAAATGTGATTGAGCGGCAACCAGCCTGCATGAAGGTAGAACCGGCTGGCTTAACCTTCCGTTAGGCTGTGATGACAGTGCGTGCTGGCGGGGAGAGACCGGATTGACGGTTGGACGTTCCAGTAGTCCGACCCATCAGGTTGGCGCTGCGGCAGAAGATGCCGCTATGCAGTTTTTGCAGCAGCAGGGTTTTCAACTGCTGGCACAAAACTATCATACCCCCTATGGTGAACTGGACATTGTGCTACTACAGCAGCAACTACTGGTTTTTGCTGAGGTGCGTTTGCGCAAGGCAGGCGCGCTGGTATCGGCCCAGCACAGTGTAACTCCCCGTAAGCAGCAGAAAATTATCCAGTCAGCACAGTATTTTTTACAGCAATTTGCTGCATACCAGCATTGTGACTGCCGTTTTGATGTGATGGCCATACAGCCGCAACGCCCGGCAGCGGTAAATGGCAGGCCTGAATACCAGATAAACTGGATTCAGGCAGCGTTTTACGCTGAATAACAACGGATTAACAGAGAAATCCCCAAAATTAAACAAACCGCTAGTCATTTCGCATAAAACCAACAAATCCATGCTGTTAGTGCTAAATTCATGGCATGAATTTGGTTAAACTGCTGACAATCTGTTGACGGCAAAAAATTGAGGACCGACTGTGATAGGCAAGTATGGGCATTTTGTTTTAGTAGGCGCGCTCGCTGTGGGGATGTCCGGCTGTGCCAGTTTTGTGGCACAAACCACAGGAAGTGCACCGTTGGGGACCGATAGCGGGGTACGTTCGTTTCCGCAAGTGCTTATTGATAACTCGATTGAAAGCACGGCCAAAGTGAACATGTACAAGCTGGACCCGCGTTTCAAGTTTGCGCGTATTAATGTGGCCAGTTATCACAGTGCGGTACTGCTGACTGGTCAGGTGGGTGATGAATATTTAAAACAGCTGGCTGAAGAAAATTTAAAAGCCATGTCTGACGTGAAAGCCGTGCATAACTACATTACGGTTGGCGATAAAATACCTTACCAGACCATTATGCAGGACACACTGGTAACGGCAGACATTCGCCGTAAGCTGGTAGGCACCGCTGGCATTGCCGATAACAAGGTGAAGGTACAGACTGAAAATGGCACGGTATATGTGCTGGGTAAGCTCACCCCAACGGAAACCAGCGTGCTGTATGGTATTTTGCAAAACACCCCGAATATTGTGAAAGTGGTGTCCCTGCTGGATAGCCTGAGTGAAAGCGGTGTGCCCACCGGCAATAATGCTTTAAGTATCAGTTCTGATGCAACGGCGGACAGTGCTACCGCTGCCAGCCCTGCCGCTAATAAACAGCCGACTTCTTCCGGTACCGGGACTGTGGCGCCACTGGATGTAACGCCCCTTGCAGTTGACCCGGAGCAGGCGACACCAGGCCAGCCTGCAACTGGTCAACCAGCAGCAAATCCGGATCAGGCACCTTCCGGCACGCCATAATCTCTCTTTGATGGTGTAATAACAGGTCATCCAGTCAAGGTAACTGCGTTGGCCTGTTGTTGTTTTTAAACGCATGGCATACTTGGCGTGCGTCTGTGATTGTAGGAAGGAGCACGCCTTGTTTCTGGATAGTAATAAATTTGCCAGTCTTAAAAGTAGCATAAACCGGCTGATTGAGCAGGCGGCCAGCTTAAAACAACAAAGACCTGTGGTGCATATTCTGAACGGCATCACCCAGAAGAATTTTAAGGTAGTGCATGATTTAGCCTATGCTGCTGATCCACGGCAAAAACTGGATATTTATAGTCCGGTAGATGCTGACTTAGAGCATCCCAAACCGGTCATCCTGTTTGTGCATGGTGGCAGCTGGCAGCGTGGTGATAAAAACCAATACCTGTTTGTCGGCGAAAGCTTCACGCAGGCTGGTTATGTGGTGGCAGTGATGAATTATCGTCTGGCACCAGCGCATATTTATCCCGATTACGTGCAGGATGTGGCCCTCGCCGTGCAGTACTTAGCCGGGCAGGTGCAGGCTTATGGTGGAGACCCGCAGCAACTGGTATTACTGGGGCATTCCGCCGGGGCATTTAATGTGGTGGCCGCGGCCAATGATCAGCGCTTTCTGGATGCGGTAAATATTCCTGTAAGCCAGATTAAAGCGGTGGTAGGCATTGCAGGCCCGTACAGTTTTGTGATTAAAGAGCATCCGGATACCATTCCTGCTTTTGCTGAAAATGCCAATCCGGATGATGTGATGGCGGATCGTCAGGTGCGCGAGGGTGCACCGCCCCATTTATTGATGATTGCCAGTAAGGATGATCTGGTGTCGCATGGTAATACCTTGCGTATGGCCAAGGTGCTGCGGAAGAAAAAAGTCCCGGTACAGATTCACATGATTACTGGCACCAATCACATTTCCATTATGGCTTGTGTGGCAACCCGTTTGGCCTGGTATAAGCCAACCCGCAAGGTGGTTTTAAAGTATTTACAGTCGGTATTAGTCGGTTATCAAACACCCTCACCCTAGCCCTCTTCCACTGAGAGGGGACCTTGGGGAGGTGTTAATTTACTATGTTTAAAAGACTGGCCGTGTATAGCGCGTTAGCCAGTCTGACTCTTTGGCATACCAGTCTTGTGCTGTTGCTGTGGTAGCGGTGCTGTTGGCATAAGAAAATTGCTGGCGTATCACGTCAATCCTGAACAGGCGTTCATGCGGTTCACCATCTTGCGTAAAGTACTGCTTCACCTGACCATTGCCCAGATATTCAAAGCCATCCATATCCAGCAGGGGCTGCTGCTGGCGCGCAGGCTGGGTACTCATTAATATCTGATAGCCCTTCTGTAAATTGCCATGAGCTACCGAGGTTTCACAGTTAAACAGCTTTGCCAGATGTTCCGGCTGTTGTGCATATAGGCTGGCAAGCTGATCCAGGGTCTGGGGTAGGGGGTTCTGCTGTGCTGTGCACCAGTCTTCGTCCTGCTGCGGGCGACCCACTACCAGTGCTGCAAATTCGCCATTAATAATCAGCCCGCCACCAGCATGATACTGTTGGCCCGTGTGCGGGTTATATTCCTGCTGCAGATACATGCCGACCAGCGGGCCATCCTGGGTGTTTTGCAGACGCCAGTCTTCAATGTACATATCACTGGGGCAAAACTCCATCATGCAGTTGCCCACCCGTTTTAAAATACCCGGCTCGGGCCATTGGGTATGTAGTTGTAGCGAGCTGCCAGCCAGCCAGCTCAGTTGCTGGCGCTCCTCGTCCCATACCGAAGGGCAGCACCAGCCCTGATACTGTGCTAATACAGCTAGTTGCTGGGCGGTGATTGTGCTTAAAGCGCTGTCGCCATCAAGCTGTTCAGTTGCAATGGGCAGGCGTAAATCAATACTAAAATTACGGCTTTGCAGCCAGAATACATGCGTGTCAATATCGCTTAACCCATTGGCAAAGCTGATACAGTGCCGCTTAAAGGTTCCTGTCATCCAGTCCGGTACGCCAGTCGCGGGTTCTGTTGCATGTAAATCAATCAGTTCGGCAAGGTTCATCACATACCACCTGACATGCTATCTGCTGTTGCAGAGGGGCTAAGCTTGCCAAAGGAGGCTAGTGGTTTGGCTTTATCCGGCAGGCTCAGTTCACCGCGCGCCAGTCTTTCTTTCAGGTAGCTAAAAATCTGGATGGTCTGTGCATATAAATGATCGCCACAGCGTACTGCTTCATAATGCCGGTCCGGGTTGGCCTGTTTTAAGGCCGGGATTGGTTCAATCAGGGTATCGTAGTCACAGGAACAAAACAGCGGGAAGGAGTAGCGTTCCTGCCTGACCTTGCGTACACGGTGACTGGTAGCAGTAAATAAACCATTTGACAGGTTTTCCAGCATGTCGCCAATATTCACCACTAGCGCGCCTGGGATCACTGGTGCATCAATCCATTCACCTGCGCCATTCATGACCTCCAGTCCATCGGTAGTGGGCAGTAAAATGGTAAAG
>JASLIR010000132.1 GCA_030152125.1 Alkanindiges sp. | reverse complement strand
TCAGGGTGAACTGGTAGCTGCGGGTATACCGCTGTACACCGTGATTAACAGCAAAGAGCAGTGGGTGAGTATTCATTTAAAGGAAGACGAGTTTTACAAACTGAAAATGGGCGATGTGCTGCATGCTGATGTACCAGCCCTGCAAGCTAAAAATGTGGCATTCAAGGTAAGCCATATTGCAGCCGAAGGCAGCTTCGCTACCTGGAAAGCCACGCGTGAATCCAGTGGTTACGACATCCGTACCTTTGCCATCAAACTTAAGCCGCTGCAAACAGTAGAGGGCTTAAGGCCGGGTATGAGTGTGCTGTTTGCCTGGCCGCAGCAGCCCAAACAACCACAACAGCCAAGTCATTAAGCATGTGGCAATTATTTTTGCGGGAGTGCCGGCAGCTGTACAGCAGCCGCTGGGATTTGGCATTGGTCACCGTTGTTCCGCTGCTGGTAATCCTGTTTCTGGCCAGCCTGCTATCCAGTGGCTCACCCCGGCAATTGCCGGTTGTGGTGGTAGATCACGACCACTCCGCACTCAGCCGGCAGATTATCCGTAACCTGCAATCTACCCCCGCCTTAAAGGTTGCCTATTACGAGCAATCGATGGCGGTAGCGGAGCAACACTTAAAGCGCACGCAGGCATGGGCGGTGGTCCATATTCCCGAACGCGCAGAAGTGAACCTGAAACGCGGGCATAGTCCCAACATCGCCAGCTATTACAACGAATCCTTTCTGTCCGTGGGCAGCACGGTATCTTCCGCCATTAACAGCGCTGTTACTACGGCGGTGCTGGAACATGGCAAGACACTGGCACTGAATGCCGGGTTACCGCCGCTAAAAATCCAGCTACCCAGCATTGATGTTACTGCACTGTATAACCCGCAACTTAGCTATGAGCTGTTTCTGGAACCCTTTGCCATCACCGCCATTTTGCACCTGTTGCTGTCCTGCGTGATGGTGATGGCCTTTGGCCGCGAGCTAAACCAGATGAAGGCATGGGTTGGACAGCAATCTATTATGCTGGCTGTAATCAGCAAAGCCCTGCCCTATATCCTGATTTTTAGCCTGTGGACCCTACTCTGGCTGCTGTGGATGGTTGGTGTACGCGGCTGGCAGATTCAAGGCAGCATCTCACTCATCGTACTGGGTATTGTGCTGCTATACAGCGCCTATGCCTTTGTGGCGGCAGCAGTGGTGCTGGCCAGTAAGGATATTAATACCGCCATGTCGATGATGGCCATTTACGGTGGCTCCTCCATGAGCTTTGCCGGTGTAACCCTGCCCGTCAATACTGCATCGTGGTTTACCCGCTTATGGAGCGATTTACTGCCTTACACGGCCTACGCCAAGCTGCAAACCCAGCAGTGGATTATTGGCAGCCCGTGGCAAATCTCGCTCAAGCAGGTCAGCATATTATTGCTGTTTGTACTGGTACTGCTGTTGCTTAGTTGTCGCTCAGTGAGTAAAAGCCTGCGGGAGCCTGCCACATGAACCTGTTTAAGCAAGGCTTTAGCGGCAGCTTTAAAACCATTTTTAGTACCAAACCATTATTCAGCACGCTGATCATGGCGGTGATCCTGTACGGCTTTTTCTACCCGGCCGCCTATAAAAGCCAGGTGGCCAGCCAGTTGCCGATTGTGGTGGTCAATCAGGACCAGAGCCAGCTTAGCCAGCAAATTGTACAGCGTGTAGCCTTGTTGCGCGCAGTGCAGGTAGTTCAGCAAACCAGTAATTTTGCCGAAGCAGAACAGATGGTGCGCAGCCATCAGGCCGATGCCATTTTTATGATTAACCCCAACCTGCAGGCCAGCCTGCTGCATGGCGATACGGGTGGTATTTCGCTGTATTTAAGCGGGGCCTATTTAATCCGCACCAAGGAAATTGGCAAAGGCCTGGCGGACACTATTAAGGACAGCATCGTCAATGGTGCTGATCCACTGTTAAAAAGTCTGTATATTGATGCCGCCGTACCAGTGGAAAGCATCGCCCTGTATAACCCAACCGGTGGTTATGGTGATTATATTTTCCCTGCTGTATCCACCCTGATTGTGCATCAAACCCTGTTGCTTGGGGTAGGGATGCTGATTGGCCTATACCGGCAGCAGCGCTATCGCTTTAATATTAGCAACCTGCTGGGCATCAGTCTGGCCTTTATGCTGATTGGCTGCTGCTCCTGCCTGTACTATTTCGGCTTTGTGTTCTGGTTGCAGGATTATCCGCATGGGCAAAATATGGCGGGTAGCATTCTTGCTGTACCGGTGTATGTGTTTGCCGTAGTGATGCTGGGCATCTGGCTGGGTAGCCTGTTTGACCGCCCGGAGCGGGTAGCGCAAGTGCTCACCTTTAGCTCGCTGCCCCTGTTTTTTCTAAGCGGGGCCTCCTGGCCGCTGGAAGCCATGCCGCACTGGATGGCAACCCTGGCATGGTGCCTGCCCTCCACGGCGGGAGTTAGGCAGTTTATCCAGTTGAATCAGATGGGTGCCTCCCTCACCGATGTATTGCCAAACCTGCTGATTCTGCTGGTTATTGGTTTATTGTGCATGTTGCTGGGGTTTAGGCGGCTGATTCGGTAAGCGATAGTCCGGCAAGGCACCGACAGCAACTGTTTAAAAAAACTAACTTTACTAATCTTAAATTTAATCAAACTAATTTATATAACTATTTAAAATTTTTAATAATATATGCGGCATAGTATATTTTTTCATAACTATCCGCTTTAAAATGACTGCCTAATTATCCAGCAATTCAGTTAGTTTGCAGTATGAACGGATTCAGCGTGACTCCAGGCTTACGCCTGCTTATGGCCTTCTTTTTTATTGCCATCATCGGTGGCATCGTCACCTTTGTCAGCATACAGCAACCCTCTTCCGGTTTGGCATTCAGCACCGATCAGGACAAGGTATTTATTAGCGCATCACAGCAGAAAGATATCCCGGTCGGTGCCGAGCTGATAAGCATTGGCAGTCTGCCCAGCCAAACAACCAGCCAGCCAGCCAATCACACAGCCAGCCAGCCTGTGAGCGTAACGGCCAAAGACTTTATTGAAGACCCGCACTTCCTGCCCAGTTATCAGGACATGCAGGCTGTATTTGGCAAACAGTCGCAATTGCACCAGCTGTTAAGCACAAATGACCAACTGCAACTGGGCCTGCGCATCAAGCCGGATCAGCCTGTCAGCTATTACCCGCTTCAGATTGCCCAAAGCCGTACGCTGTCCAGCATGCCCCTGGTATTCTGGTTTCAGCTGGCTGTCAGCAGTATCGGCTTTTTACTGGGTTGCTGGATATGGGTACTACGCCCACAGGAACTGGCCGCGCGTATTTTTGCCATCTTAAATACCATGTATCCGGTATTTACCTTTTCTGCGGCTATTTACAGCACCCGCGATATTGCACTGGATGGCGAGCTGTTACGCGCACTGGTGGTGGTAAATACCGCTGGCGCCTCCTTTTACGGCTGCGCGCTGATGAGCCTGTTCCTGGTCTACCCCAAACGCCTGATCCCGGCTGGCCTGCTATGGCTAATCCCGATACTGTTTGCGGGCTGGCTGATACTGGATACACTGTTCCTGTTACCTGAACCCAGCATGGGCGGTGATTTGCCAGTCACCATCCAGATGCTAAGTGCCATTGTGTTTGCATTACTGCAATGGCGTGCCAACCGGCATGACCCACGTGCACGCGCTGCCCTAAAATGGTTTGGTGCCTGCATCCTTATCAGTTGCGGCCTGTTTGTGTTTCTGGTGCAAAGCAGCCAGTTACTGGGGCTGCAAAGCGGCATGTCGCAGGGCTATTCCTTTGGCTTCTTCTTAATGGTTACGGTTGGCATTGCCTTTGGCTTACGCCGTTACAAACTGTTTGAGCTGGATCAATGGGCCTTCGGCATCCTGTTCTGGCTGCTGGGTGCCATTGCACTGATTGTGCTGGATACCTTTCTGGTGGTAATGCTAAGCCCGGTCATGTCCTTAAGCCTGGCGGTACTGATTTGTGGCTTAATCTGGTTACCGGCACGCAGCTGGATTCAACAGCGCTTTTTATCCAGACGCAGTGTAAAAGACCCGGAACTGTTCCAGAAAATTATTGCCATCAGTTTTGCCGTTACCGAAAAGGATCGCCAGGAGCAATGGAAAAATTTTCTGGCACAGTTATTCCGCCCCTTAAATATTGAACTGCCCGACAGTAACGGCCCGGATCAGGTACAAATTCGTGATGATGGCCTGCGCCTATACCTGCCGCCTGTTGCAGGCATGCCGGCACTGCTGCTGGAATATCACTGGCAGGGACGTAAATTATTTTCCGGTAAGGATGCCAGCTTTGTGGAACAGCTGCTGGCACTGGTACAACGTGCTGCTGATAGCCGTACGGCCTATGACCGTGGTGTACAGGAAGAGCGCGGCCGTATCAGCCGTGACCTGCATGATGATATTGGCTCGCGCCTGCTGTCTGCGCTATACCAGAAAGACATCAGCCAGACTCGGCAGCTGGTACAGCAGTCACTGGCCGATATGCGTACCATGCTCACCGGTTTAAGTGGCAACCAGCTGGAGCTTGAACTGGTACTGGTCTCGTTACGGCAGGAAACCAGCCAGCGCCTGCAGGAATCGGGTATTCACCTGACATGGTCCAGCAGCCCGGACGATTTATCGGTACTGCTCAACTACAGCACCTATAAGCACTATATTTCGATTATGCGCGAGCTGACCAGTAACCTGATCAAATATGCCGGGGCTACTGAGGCAAGCATTCAGATTGACTATCAACAGGGCTGGCTGCATACCAGCATCAAGGACAACGGTAAAGGCTTCGATTTTAATCAGGCACCCGCTAGCGGACATGGCATGACCAATTTAAAACAGCGTGTGAGTACCTTGTCAGCCAATATGTATCATGCCCCTGTTGAATCCGGCACCCATATTGTGCTTGAAATACCCTTACAGGCGCTGATTATTGACCCGCAAGACAATCTGGCCACCAGCAGTTAGGGCTGGCCGGATTAGGCTATTACTTGCTTTGCCAGCACACCCTGCAACAACCCGCAATAAAAAAGCCATGTATCAGTTATGCAATACATGGCTTTTTTAATCCATCAGTAACATCAGCTTAGCGTCTTAAAGCCGCCTGCTCTGTCTCTGATTCAGTTGAATTTACTTTCTCGGAGGTCGCCACGTCCATATAGACTTCATCCTTACGAACAAAGGTATCCAGTAAAACGGTGATAATACGTCCAAATACCACTGCAAAAACAAATGCAATTACCGGAAATAAAACAGCTGGATTACTCATCATGATCTTTTACCTCTACTAGCCGCAAAAACAAAATTTGAGCTAAAGCTGCTTAACTCATGAGCTAACTGTACAAGTTTTTCTAAAAGTTGTAAGAAATATTGTCTAACAATTTTCGACCAAACAGTCAAAAAACGGCAATTTGTCTGACAAATCCATGTAGCTTTTTGTTAACGCCATCCAGAGCGTGATGTGTGTTATATAACAATACTATTTGTGACATACGACACATTTTAATACTAGAAATGAAGAAACCTGCAGATGCAGGTTTCTTCATTTTACTTAAACTTAATGACAGAAATTTGACAGTAGTGAGAGTACCTGACTGGCTTCATGGTCCGATTCGCTAAAGTTTTGCTGCTGGCCATGCGGGGTCAAACTGTTAATCACTTGCGGTAAAGCAGTGGCCAAACCGGTAAACACCGTATTGGTATTCACCCCGAACTGGCGCGCCAGGGCAACAATATCCTCTTTGGCAAACAGCTTGATGAGCACTTCCGGCATAATGCGGTCATTCACACCCTGCCCTACCCACGACTGCACCTGATGCTGCAGGCCAATATCGTTTAAATGCCGTACTGCGGCCGCTACACCACCCTGCTGCTGAATCCAGTTTAATAAAAATGGAATCAGGCTTAATAAAAACGATGCCTGTGTTTCCGGCTTGCTAAAAGGATGCTCGGTCAGGTGATGGCCGGATATCTTGCCAAACACCGAATCAATCACATCTCCCAGCGCCCCCGCATCTACATGCGCACCTTCACCATGCATCACGCGAACATCCTTGTTCCCCATTCCTAACACCTGAGTTAACACACCGCCAATAGCAGAACCATTTTTTTCCACCAGATTGTCTGCGGACTGCTTAATTAACTCTTGAACCATATTGGTTAGACTATTCATGGGAACACCCTCAGTCATGTTTGGTTGTTGTCATTTGAAGCGTTCAAATGAATCATTAGCCATCTAACTATACGCGTGATGGGATTGTATAAAAAACAGCTTTTGTGCTGCTTTGCTGTATCAATTTTGAATATTTTGTGAGCTAAAACACCATATGCGAGGGTGTCTGGTGCAAACGGGAAAGCACCTTTAATTTACGCCATTCTGATTGATTTAGCTGATCTTTCCATAAAACCAGCGCGCGCTGCCGACCCTGCACCTTAAAGCACAAATACGCCGTAAATCCCCTAAAATCAATCGCTAGCAATTCAGCCTCTACAGCCTGCGAATGATGCGTATCCTGTACATACCATTCACATCTGTTTACCTGCCAGACATGCAGCACACGCGGTTTAAGAAAGCCTGTATAGGCCATAAAGACATTCGCCAGGTTGAAAAGCGTAAAGGCAACTGACAACATCAGCTTATAAGCTGGCGAAATGCCAGAACAGGCTATGATTAATAGCAGTACAACTCCATTGACTGCCATAAAACAGCCAACCCGCAAACGGCTGGGCTTAATCTGGCAGTCAATGAGCATATTTTCTTATTAACCCTTAACCAGCGGCGTATAGGGTTTTTAGCTTGTCAACCATCGCTACCAGCCCGGCATCCTCCGGCTCACTCACCGCCATAAACCAGTCCAGCAGGTCAGGGTCTTCCTGCTCAATCAGCAGGGCAAAGGCAGCTTTTTCAGCGTCATCCGCAGTCAGGTAAT
>JASLIR010000122.1 GCA_030152125.1 Alkanindiges sp. | reverse complement strand
ATCCAGCTGGAGCAACATGATTTCCGTGGTGGGATAGATGACACCTGTGGCATGTTGCGCAACGAAACCGCATGGCGCTGGTTATCCCTATCCGGACTTAGTACGCAAGGCCAGCAGCTGGGTTTAAACCTGTCCGCCGGGGTCAATGAAACCGGTGCAACAGAAAACTCCCTGTGGGTGGATGGCAAGCTATTTGAATTACCTGCCATGAACTTTGAGCAGGTAGGTGAGCAGGAGTGGCATATTAGTGATGCCAGCCAAATGGTTAACCTGCACGCCAAAACCGGCTGGTGCAGGCATGAAGCGAAAAATTTCCTGATTGTTGCCAGCCAGTTTAAGCAATGGATTAGTGAAATTAGCGGCACCATCAATATTGATGGTCAGCAGCTGGAAATCAGCCAGCAGCTAGGGCTGGTTGAACAGCACTATGCCAAATGGTAGCAAGTAATAAATGGTAGTAAGTGCTGAGAGCTAGCTGAACCTGTTTCTGCTTTAGGTCACTTGATTTTAGCTGATCCGGTATTATGTATTTATCAGCCTGCCCGTAGCCCTGACGGCGCAGGCACTTCGTGCTAATATTCCAAACAACCTCTGATTTTTTCTGTGATTATGACCGCATTGTTATTGCCTGCCATTAATACCAACATCACGCAAATTCCTGCGGGCGAACGGCGCTGGGTTGGTAATCTGGCGGGTGCATTATCCTCATTATTGCTCAAAGAGCTGGTTGCATTTAGCCAGCAGCAAGGGCCGACGCAGTTGTTTGTGGTGGTGGCCAGAAACACCACCCAGGTTGCCCAGATTGAAGAAGAGCTGAATTTCTTTGGTATTCAGCCACATTTGTTCCCGGACTGGGAAACCCTGCCTTATGACCGCTTGTCACCGCATCAGGATATTATTTCCGATCGTCTGGCCTTGTTGTCCAATATGCCGAAAACCGGGATTGTGTTATTGGCTGCCAGCACACTGGCGCAACGTATTGCACCACCCAGCTGGTTGCTGGGGCAGCATTTTGATATTAAGAAAGGCCAGAAGTTTGATATTGAGGCAGAACGCCACCGTTTAACCCGTGCTGGTTATCGCAACGTGGATACGGTATTTGAGCCGGGTGAGTTTGCCTTGCGTGGCAGCCTGATGGATATTTTTCCGACCGGCCAGGCTACGCCGGTGCGCATTGAACTGTTTGACGATGAAGTGGAAACACTGCGCCAGTTTGACCCGGAAACCCAGCGTACTACCACGCAGATTGAAAAGTTTACCCTGCTGCCAGCGCGTGAGTTTCCATTAATTGATGGTCGTGGTGAATTTCGTGCCCGTTTTGCCGAAATGTTCCCGCAAGCCAGCCCGAAAAAAATGCCGCTGTACCAGGATGTATTAAACGGTATTGCTGCCCCCGGGCTAGAATATTATCAGCCATTGTTCTTCCCTCGCGATGTGTTTATTGAAGGGGGGACGCTGTTTGATTATCTGCCTGCCAATACCCTGATGGTCACTGACATCAGTATTGAAGACAGCATCACCACGTTCTGGAATGAAGTCACCCAGCGCTATGAAGAACGCCGCCATAACCTTGACCAGCCAGTTTTACCGCCCAATGAATTGTTCCTGACCGTTAATGAGCTGTTTGGCCGCATAAAAAACTTTGGTCGTCTGGTGCTTTCCGAACAGCCGATTAACGAACGGGTGGGCGTGTTTAACCTGAAAGCGGATACACCCAGAAAGTTACCGATCAACCATAAGGATGCCGACCCGCTCAATGCCCTGAAAACCTTTCAGGCGGTGTTTGATGGGCGCATTCTGATTGTGGCGGAAAGTGCCGGTCGTCGTGAAAGCCTGCGTGACCTGCTAAAACCGGTCTGGCCCGAGTTGCCACTGGTTGAGCAGTGGGATGATTTCCTGCACAGTGAGCAGCCGGTTGCAATTGCCGTGGCGGCGCTGGAGCGCGGCATTCTGTTAAACCAGCAGCTACCACAGCTGGCCTTAATTGTGGAAAACCAGCTGTTTGAACAGCGTGTGGTACAGCGCCGCCGCCGTAAAACCAGTGAGGCTTCAGAAGAGTTTCTGGTCAAGAGCCTGTCAGAGCTATCCATTGGTGCACCCGTGGTGCATATTGACCATGGTGTAGGCCGCTATGGTGGTTTGGTCACCCTGGAAATTGACGAGCAAACGCATGAATTTTTGCAGGTTGATTATGCCGATAATGCCAAGGTGTATGTGCCGGTTGCCAACCTGCAACTGATCAGCCGTTATAGCGGTGGCGACCCTGACCATGCACCACTGCACAAGCTGGGTACCGATACCTGGAACAAGGCCAAGCGTAAAGCCTTTGAGCAGATTCATGACGTGGCAGCCGAATTACTGAATATTCAGGCCAGACGACAGGCCAAGCCCGGCTTTGCTTTTGGCATTGACGAGCATGCCTATCAGCAGTTTAGCAACAGCTTTGCCTTTGAAGAAACCGTAGATCAGGCCAATGCCATTGCGTCCACCCTGTACGATATGGCGCAGGAAAAGCCGATGGACAGGCTGGTATGTGGCGATGTGGGCTTTGGTAAAACCGAAGTGGCCATGCGCGCGGCCTTTGTAGCAGTGCATGCGGCCAAGCAGGTGGTGGTGCTGGTGCCAACCACCTTGCTGGCGCAACAGCATTATGAAAACTTTAAGGACCGCTTTGCCGACTGGCCGGTGCGTATTGAAGTGCTGTCACGCTTTGGGGCGACTAAAGAGCATAAGAAAATCATCAATGACCTGTCCGAAGGCAAGGTAGACATTGTGATAGGCACCCACAAACTGCTACAGGATGGTATTCAGTTTCAGGATTTAGGCCTGATGATTGTGGATGAAGAGCACCGCTTTGGCGTGCGCGATAAGGAAAAAATCAAGGCTATGCGTGCTGACGTGGACATGCTGACGCTAACCGCAACGCCGATTCCACGCACGCTGAATATGGCCTTTTCCGGTATGCGCGACCTGTCGATTATTGCCACACCACCGGCCAGGCGCCTGGCGGTACGAACCTTTGTAATGGAGCATAATAGCCCCACCATCAAAGAGGCTATTTTGCGGGAATTGCTGCGTGGCGGGCAGGTTTATTTCCTGCATAACGATGTGGACAGTATTGAGCGCTGTGCCGATGAATT
>JASLIR010000022.1 GCA_030152125.1 Alkanindiges sp. | reverse complement strand
GGCCAGCTGTATATTGTTAACCCGAATGGCGTCACCTTTGGCAGTACGGCACAGGTAAATAGTGGTGAAATTCTGGCATCCAGCCTGAATATCCGGGAAAACGACTTCTTAAATGGCAATTTGAGCTTTGAGCGTGGTACTGCCCGTGGGCAGGTGCTGAATCAGGGCAGCCTGAAAGCAGCTACCGGTAACGTAACGCTGCTGTCCGCTACCATTCAGAACCAAAAAAATATCACCTCCGACAATGGCAACATCTTTCTGGTGAATGCCGACAATGCACGTGTATTTGACCAGAATGTGTCGATTGTGCAGCCTGTCAGCATGATCAGCCTGATTCGCAATATGGGTACACTCACTGCTACCCGGGTAGAAGCCCATAAAGGGCAGGTGCTACTGCTGGGTGACCAGGGTAATGACCGCAACAAGGTAGAGCTGCGCGGCACTATTAATGCAGAAAATATATGGGTGAAAGGCAATGATATCCGGGTGACTGCGGCACTGGCCACTACCGGCAATACCACGCTGGAAGCCAGTCATACCGTGGAGGTTGCCGCCCCTGTCAACATCAATGGCTTGCAACGGCTGTTTAGCCTGAGTCACGCCACAGGTGGCCTGTCCTTTAGCGGTCAGGGCAAAATCAATATTGCCGACCCTGCCACACAGGTGCGCATTAATGGCGATTTTTATAAGGTGGTCAATGATTTAAGCCAGCTGGCTGCCATTGGTACTAATAACACCACCCTGGCAGCACGTTATGTACTGGGCAAGGATATTGATGCCAGTGCCAGCGCTGCCATGAATGCCGGCCTGGGCTGGAGTCCACTGGGTACCTTTAAGGGTAGCCTGCATGGCTTGGGGCATCAGGTTAGCAGCTTAAATATAAACCGCCCTGGCGAAGACCGGGTGGGCCTGTTTTCCGCGGTGGATGGCGCGGCAGTGCAGTACCTGAACCTGAACGGTTTTAATGTTCAGGGCCATAACGATGTGGGTGGCCTGGCTGGTTTTGTGCGTAACAGCGTGATTGACAATGTATCCATACAGGGTGATGCCAGTGGCAACATGCGGGTAGGTGGCTTGGCAGGCTACAGTCTGGCTAACCGTTATGAACGCATACAAACAGCCGGCAATGTAAATGGTTTGGGCTCGCGGCTTGGCGGCATGCTGGGCTACAACAGTGGCGGCAGTATTGAGTACGGTGTTAGCAGTAGCAATGTGGTGGGGGCTAACTCGGCCAGTATTGGCGGGCTGGTGGGCTACAACGATAATGCAGATATCTTTTTCAGTTATAGCAATGCCACGCTTCGCCGTACCGGTACGATTACCGGATCACCGGAAAATGGCATAGGCGGGCTGGTTGGCATGCAAAATGGCGGAACCATTTATTATGGCCGTTCGGATGCCAGTATTACCGGTGTAGGGCCGATAGGCGGGCTGGTGGGTTCCAATGCCGGGCTAATAGACCACGGATTGTCAGGCGCTACTTTAAATTTTAGTGGTCAGTTGCCAAGCTTTGCGCTGAGCGGCGGGGTTGGCGGGCTGGTGGGTTATAACGCCGGTGCAGGTACCATTATTAACAGCCAGGCCAATGCACAGTTTAAATCGGGATCGGGCGCCGGGTCTGGCGGTGGGCTGGCAGGCGAGAACTGGGGCGTGGTGGATAGCAGCAGTGTGGCCTGGGCGGATCAGGCGGCAGCCACCCCGAGCAGTATTGCCGGACTGGTGTATTTTAATGGCAGTTCGGGCATTGTGCGCAACAGCCAGAGCAGTGGCAATATCACCGCAACAGGCGGGGCAGCTGGGCTGGTATATGATAATCAGGGTACGGTGCGTGACAGCAGTAGCACCGCAGTTGTTTCCGCAACACAGGGCGGGGCTGGCGGGCTGGTTAATATCAATAGTGCGACGCTGTTTAACCTGACCAGCTATGGCAATGTGAGTGGTACTTCCAGCGTGGGTGGTGCAATTGGCATTAACTATGCGACGGGGAGCGATACGGTCAGTAATATACAGGCCTATGGCAATGTAAATGGGACTGGCAGCAACATTGGCGGCTTTGTGGGCTTGAACCAGACCAGTGCTGTAATGAGCAATAACCGGGCGTATGGTTCAGTATCCGGTGGCAGCAATGTGGGCGGCTTTGTGGGCCAGAATGCTATCCGATTTGCAGGACAAAACCCGCTGACAGGTATTATCAGTGACGCGATGGCAACCGGGAACGTAAACGGGCAAAGCAATGTGGGCGGTTTTGTAGGCCTGAACAGTGCGTATATTGAATATGCACATGCCAGTGGTGATGTCACAGGCGGGGGGATTGTCGGTGCTGCGGCCTTTGCCGGGCAAAATAGCGGCACTATCCGTGGTAGTGATGCCAGCGGTGCGGCCAGATACGGCTTTGTACGGCTAAACAATAGCGGCGCGTCGATTATTAACGGGATTGCCACCGGCATTGCACAGGAGGCCGGCTTTGCTGGCTACAATTCAGGGTTGATTACGCAAAGTTTTGCCACCAGCCAGGGACTACTCAATTATGGTTTTGCCACATCCAATAGCAGCACCGGGGTGATTAGTGACAGTATTGCCTATGCCAACGCCAGCAATGCTGGTTTTGCCAGAAGCAACAGCGGCCAGATTAATAACAGCCTGGCCATGGGGCAGGTGGATGGTGCTTCGCAAAATAATATCGCCGGCTTTGTTGGGCTAAATGATGCAGGCGGGGTGATTAATGACAGCTATGCCACTGGCAATGTAAAAGGCCGTTATTATGTGGGCGGACTGGTAGCGGAAAACCGTGGCAGCATTAACCGCAGCTATGCCACTGGTAATGTAAATGGCCAGCGCTATGTGGGCGGGCTGGTGGGGGCTAATAGTGACTATCACTCTTCTTTTGTTAATTATCGCGGGGTGATTAACGACAGTTATGCCCATGGCAAGGTGAAAGGCATTGATATTGTGGGCGGGCTGGTTGGCCTGAGTGACGGGGATATTAACCGCAGTTACTCATCGGGACTGGTGACTGCAAATAGCAATGGCGGTGGGCTGGCTGGCTTTGCTGGTGCTACAACTGGCGTGGTGACACAAAGCTACTGGGATATGGATAGCAGCGGCTGGGCGACCAGTAATGGGGGAACCGGCTTAAGCAGTGTACAGATGCGCCAGGCCAGCAGTTTTGTGGGCTGGGATATTAACAGTGATCCGCTGGGTAGCAGCATCTGGTATATCGATGAAGGCACAAACCCGCCGGTGTTGCGTTAAGTGTGTTACCCGGAAAGTTGTTGTTTAAATGGCTTCCGTTAAGGCGATCCCCTTTAAAGCCATCATTTCTTTAAAGTGATCCCTTTAAAGCTATCTTCCACAAACCGCCCTCAGAGGCGGTTTGTCTACTCTGACAGCAGGTATACAGTGCTACCTGGGAATACTGCATGACGGTACTTCATCGCATAATGATACTTAAGTTTTAATATTCAATAACATTTTAGCGTTCAGCCAATCTATTTCCGGTTGAAATATAAGCACAAGATGCTTACTGTTTGTTTAGAAACATAAGCAGAAATATTCCCAATAGTTTCAGGATTACAACATGAATAGGGCATACAGGCTGGTATGGAATAACACCTTAAACGGATGGGCAGTTGCCAGTGAACTGGCCAGGGGCCATAAAAAAACGGCCAGTTTCAAGGTGGGGGTGATTGCCTTGCTACTAGGCATGTCCAGCCCATTATATGCCGCACCAGCCCTGAATGCCTTGCCAGAAGGGGAAACCGTTATCAGTGGCCGGGCTGGCATGAACCGCCTCATTGCCAATAGGCTGGTGGTTAACCAGTACACGGATAAACTGATTGCTCACTGGGACAGTTTTGATATAGGCGCCAATGCCCAGGTGATATTTAAACAGCCGGATGCTGGCAGCATTGTCTTAAACCGGGTGTCATCCGGCAGCGCCAGCCAGATTTTTGGCCGGCTGGATGCCAATGGACAGGTGTTTATTATCAATCCTGCAGGTATCACCTTTGGTGCCAGTGCACAGGTAAATAGTGCAGCGCTGCTGGCTTCCAGCATGAACATCAAGGACAGTGATTTCTTAAATGGCACATTGCTGTTTGAGCGTAATAACGCACAGGGGCGCATCAGCAATGCGGGTAGCCTGAATGCCGCCAGTGGCAATGTGGTATTGCTGGCCCCCAGCATTTTAAATAGCGGCAATATTCGTGCGGTGCAGGCAAACATCTTTCTGGTCAATGCTGAGCGGGCACGTATTGTGGATAGTAATGCCACCGTATTGCAGGCGCCTGCCATTGCCAGCCTGATTCGTCAAACCGGCGCCCTGACTGCCAATAGTCTGGAAAGCGGGCAAGGTAAAATCCTGCTGCTGGCCAACCAGCACAGTGCTGCAGGCAAACTGGAACTGCGCGGCAGCATGGATGCCCAGCATGCCTGGGTGAAAGGCTATGACATCCAGCTGACCGGCAATACCAGCCTGAGCGGCAATGTGTCGCTGGAAGCCAGCCACCACCTGATTAACCAGCGGGTATTGTCGTTTAACCGGGATGCCAGCACCCAGCCAAGGCTGCTTAACCTGAGTTATGCCGTGGATGGCCTGCTGTTTTCCACTGGCGCCCGGATTGATATACCGGATGGCAGCACTCAGTTACTGCGCATTAATGGCAACTATTACAGCGTGATCAATAACCTTACCCAGCTGGATGCGATGAATAGCAATGCCAGCACACTGGCAGGGCGCTATGTGCTGGGTTCCACTGTGAATGCCAGTGCAAGTGTTAACTGGAATGCCGGAAGCGGCTTTAATCCGATAGGAACAACCCAGTCGCCTTTTAGGGGCGTGCTGGATGGTTTTGGTCATAGCATTCTCAATTTAAATATCAAACGGCCTGCACAGGATAGGGTGGGCTTGTTTGCTGCGCTGAATGGCGCGCAGATTTCCAGGCTGGCCTTGGTCAATATGGCTATTCAGGGTAACAATGATGTCGGGGGGCTGGCCGGCTTTATGCGCAACAGTACAGTCAGCAATGTTTCTGTACAGGGCGTGATTAGTGGCAATGCCCGGGTGGGTGGCCTGGCGGGTTATGGCCTGTCCAGTAATTACCGTTATATAGATACCGCAGGCAGGGTGAATGGTGTCACCTCACGGCTTGGCGGTATGCTGGGTTATAACAGTGGGGGCCAGATACAGTATGCCAATAGCCGTAGTGAGGTGGTGGGTGGAGGCTCGGCCAGTATTGGTGGGCTGGTGGGGTATAACGATGCCGCAGATATCAGTTTTAGTACCAGCAGCGCTACGGTAAGCCGCACGGGTATTCTGGTTGGTATTGCCGACAGTGGTATGGGTGGGTTGGTGGGTTATCATGCCTCGGGCATTATTCTGGACAGCCAGTCCAGTGCCAGTGTCACCGGTTTAGGTCCGGTGGGCGGGCTGGTTGGTTACAATAATGGCATTATAGATGGTGGGCAATCCAGTGCCAGCCTGCGTTATGCCGGTACGTCCAATTTTGTCAGCCGTCGGGGCATGGGCGGGCTGGTGGGCGTCAATGATGGCACTGTCACCCGCAGTCAGGCCAGTGCGCAGTTTAATGGGGCACCGTTTGTGGGCGGACTGGTAGGTGCAAGCTGGGGAAGCATTGACAACAGTAGCGTGGCATGGGCAGACCAAACCATAACACCGGGTGGCGTGGGTGGGCTGGTAGCAGATAATTATGGTCTGGTACAAAACAGTCAGGTGTCCGGCAATTTACTGGGCAACTCATACATAGGCGGGCTGGTTAATTATAATTCGGGCACCATTCGGGATAGTAGTGTAAATGCTTCGATTACTTCCTTGCGCGTTGGTGCCGGAGGGCTGGTAGGGCTTAATTCTGGCAGTATTGTTAATGCAACAGCCTATGGTAGTGTGCAGGGCGTGTCGGATGTAGGCGGTGCCATTGGCAGAAGTTTTGCGTATGGCAATACTGATCATACGGTTAACAATGTACAGGTATTTAATAGCGTTAGCGGAACAGACAGTAATATAGGCGGCTTTATCGGTTTGAATAATGGTGTTGTCTTTATTAATAACAGCAGTGCCAGTGGTGCAGTATCGGGAAGAACCAATGTAGGTGGCTTTGTGGGCCAGAACAGGATCGATACTATTGATGGAACCCCATTACAAAGCAATATTACCGGGGCTGTGGCAAGCGGCAATGTAAGCGGACAAAACAATGTAGGCGGTTTTGCCGGGATCAATGCAGGCCAGATTGAAAATGCGCATGCCAGCGGGGATGTCACCGGGAGTGGTGGCGTGGGGGCTGCGGCCTTTGTATGGCAAAACAGTGGCAGTATCCGCAACAGTGATGCCAGTGGCAGGGCTACCTATGGTTTTACTGCGGTGAATACGGTCAATGCATCGATTACTGGCAGTTCGGCTAATGGGAGTGCGGTACAGGCTGGTTTTGTGGGGGAAAATTCCGGGCAGATTAGCCAGGCTTATAGTAGCGGCACAGGCACGGTACGCTATGGTTTTGCCGAACAGAACTATAGCACTGGCCAGATTAGTGATAGTGTTGCCGCGTCCAATGCGGTATATGCTGGCTTTGTAGGCAGCAACTATGGGCAGATTAACGGCAGTGCCGCTTCAGGCAATGTAAACGGGGCTGGCAACAGCTTTATTGGCGGTTTTGCTGCAGTTAACCTGTCGGGTGCATCCATTAATGATAGCCACGCCAGCGGTGATGTAAGCGGTGTAAATACGGTGGGTGGGCTGGTGGGCTACAACAAGGGAAATATCAGCCGCAGCTACGCCACGGGTAATGTTAGTGGGCAACAGTATGTGGGTGGGCTGGTGGGCGTTAACGATTATTTTAAACAGCTGGGTTCCACCTTTTATGTGGGGATAGTACGTGACAGTTATGCCACCGGAGCCGTGACTGGCGTAAATGTGGCAGGCGGGTTAATTGGTAATAGTGATGGTGAAATTTATAACAGTTATGCCACGGGGCCGGTGAGTGGTGCAAACGCGGGCGGACTGGCCGGTTTTGCCGGGATTGGCGGGGTGATTCGTAGCAGCTACTGGAACCTGGACAGTAGCGGGCAAAGCAGCAGTTCGGGTGGCAAGGGCCTGACCGCTGCACAAACCAGACAGAAACGCAGCTATGCCGGTTGGGACATCAGTAGTGATCCGCTGGGTAGTAGTGTGTGGTACATCAATGAAGGAACCAGCTCGCCAGTGCTGCGCTGATTGATCAGGGCTTGCTAAATTTAAACAATACCGCCTGTACAGGCGGTATTTTATTTTTTGCTGCACAGGCGGGATGGTAAAAAATGCATGACAGTAAAAAATTCTTAAAATAAACTTAAATTAATCACAAAGCCTTCATTTATCCAACAAGTTTTGATGGGAAAATATACAGACAGGGCGTGGGTCAACATAAAAATCTATCGGCATTTTCAGGTGCTCTCAAGCACTCATGAGGGGCAGTGACATGAATAAAGCTTATAAACTGGTACTGTATGCGCCACCTTATACCCCGGCTGCAAGCGGGCAGATGAAGCACGCCCTGAAAGGTGCTACAACAAATAATATCCGTATATTCATGCTCTTGCTTGGCAGTGTGCTTGCCATGCACGCCTATGCAGCTCCTGCCGTTAATGCCTTGCCCACAGGGGAAAGCATTGTTAGTGGCAGTGCCAGTTTTAACCGCAGCATCAGCAACCGTTTAATCGTTAACCAGACCTCAGACCAGCTGATTAGCAACTGGAACAGCTTTGATATAGGCAGCAATGCACGGGTAAGTTTTGTACAGCCTGACAGTAACAGTGTGGCCCTGAACCGTATAACGAGCAGCAGCCCAACAGAAATATTGGGGTCTTTAAATGCCAATGGCCAGCTGTTTATTGTTAACCCGAACGGCATTGTGTTTGGTACAGGCAGTGAAGTACGGGCGGCCAGTGTGGTTGCTTCTGCATTTGGTATTAATGACAAGGATTTTAATGCAGGCAACTATTTATTTAAGCGGGATAATAACAGTACCGGCCAGATTATAAACCTGGGATACATCAAGGCCAGTAATGGTGTGGTAGCACTGCTGGCGAGCAACATTATTAACGGCGGCAGCATTGTTGCAGCAGGCGGTGATATTGCCCTGCTGAATGCAGAGCAGATCCGGATAACCGGCGCTAGCGCCACGGTGACACAGGCTGCTAGCGTACAGGGCAGCATCCAGAGTTCCGGCAGGTTGCAGGCCATAAAAGTGGCCAGTGCGGGTGGCCGGGTTGTATTACAGGCGGGGCAGGCAGATAGTGAAAGCAGTATCAGTTTGTCTGGTGACATTAAAGCGGTCGACAGTTTGTCCGCCAGTGCCAGCAGGATTGATATTGGCAAGCTGAACAGTAATCAGGATAGCAGCCTTACTGCGACCACCACCACGGTGCATGACGTATTTAACCTGACTGGCGACACCAGCCAACTGGATATCAGGGGTGCCTATACCTTAAGTGGCAGTGCTGCAAAAATTAACCTGCGTGGCGCTGTGCCTGCCTTTAGGGTGAATGGCGTGGATTATGTGGTGATTGATAATATTGCGCAGTTACAGGCGATTAACCACGATGCGGCTGCACTGGCTGGTCATTATGTGCTGGGCAGTAATATAAATGCCGCCGCAACTGCCAGCTGGAACAGCGGAGCGGGTTTTCAGCCGATTGGCAGTAGCAGTGCAGCCTTTAACGGTGTGCTTGATGGGCTTGGCCATACCGTCAATGCCTTGCGTATACGGCGCCCTGCCGAATCGGTTGCCCTGATTGGTACGGCACAGGATGCTGCCATTAGTAATATTAACCTGCGCAATGTTAGCCTGAGTGGCCGTGCTGCTGCTGGCCTGGTTTTTAGCAGTACGGACAGTGTGGTAGATAACAGCAGCGCTATGGGAAATATTTATATCCGGCAGCCTGATGGGGACTCCCAGTTTATTAGTGCTGGCCTGGTTGCGATTAATGATGGCACGGTGAGCAATAGCCATGCTGCGGTACGCTTTAGCAGCAAGATAGCAAGCCTGGACCAAAGCAATGTGTTTACCGGCGGGCTGGTGGGCTTGAACAAGGGCAGCATACAGCATAGTGATGCAACTGGCGTTGTAAGTGGCTTTTTTAATGTGGGTGGGCTGGTAGGGATTAATAGCGGTTTTATTTCGGACAGTAATGCCACTGCAAGTGTAGAAGGCAGTTCCGCTTATATTGGCGGGCTGGTTGGCAGTAATTCTGGTTCTATTAGTAACAGCTATGCCACGGGTAATGTGGGGAATCAGGGCAATAATATGGATAGCGGTGGTTTGGTGGGCAGGAATGATGGCAGTGTAAGTAATAGCCATGCCACAGGTGATGTAAGTGGCTACCTGCATATAGGTGGCCTGATTGGTTATTCCTATACCGATGCCGCCCTGGGAAGTAGCAATGTGGTGAGCAAAAGCTATGCGACGGGCCAGGTACGCGGTACTTATCATACCGGTGGATTAATTGGCGAAGGCAATGCAGTAAACATAAGCAACAGTTATGCAAGCGGCATCGTGCAGGGCAGCCAGTATGCCGGTGGGCTAGTGGGCTGGCTGCACGATGCTTCGGTAAGCAATAGCTATGCCCGTGGTAGCGTGACAGGCGGATACGCGGTTGGGGGCTTATTTGGCCGGGCAGAAAACAATACGCTTAATAACAGCTACTGGGATAAAAACAGCACCGGACAGGCTGAGGCAATCGGCTTAGTGCCAATTGGCATGAATAATCCTACCGTTAATAACCTGCAGGGTTTTAGCAGCAGCCAGATGAAGCAGTTAAGCAGCTATACGGGCTGGGATATCAGCACTGATCCACAGGGTAGTAGCGTATGGTACATCCATGAAGGCAGTGCGCCGCCGCTGTTGCGTTAAAGGCTGAAGTAGCTTTTAGCCTTAAATTATATTCAAGAATAAAGTGCAGCTTGGCTGACAAGTATTATTGCTGCCTGTAATAGATGTGCATGGGCCCTTAGCATGGAAAGCGGGACGGCGGATTTTAGGCAGCAGTTTGAGCTTTATGCCAGATAACTTGCGGTCAATGTCTGGCACACTATTTTTTTCTGCTCATCGCTCATGGGGTGGGATAACAGGCCTTCTACCGTAAATACCCAGATTTTAACCAGGGCATCAATTTTATCGGTTGCCACGCCCATGGCCTGAATTTCCAGCCGCAGCATACCCTCACTCAGGGCATGAAACTGTTCATGCCAGGCATGGATGGCCGGGGACAGTTGCACACGGGCGTGCACGGTACTGACCAGGCGACTGGCCAGTTGCAACTGGTTAACCACCCACAGCAGGCGCTGCGTGGTGTTATTAAAACGGGTTTGCAGGTATTCCGCCATCCGGCTGGACAGTTCCTTGTTTAGTACCGCCACCAGCACATCGTCTTTATCCTTGAAATACCAATAGATGGTATTGGGCGCAATACCGGCCTGTGTTGCCAGTTTGCTCATGGAACATGCCTCGTAACCAGCATCCAGAAACAACTGCCGCGCAGCATCAATAATACTGTCGCGCTTTGTTTCCCGGTCCTGATCGCGCTTGTTGCGTGGCATGCTGGCTCCTGTCTTGCGGTATGGGGTTGGGCTGGCTGATGCATGATCTGCATTATTTAAGCGCTTTATTGTAGCGCGTGTTGACAGGCAAAGGGAATCACGTTTACTATTTATCTTGAATGACGTTCAATAAAAATAGGAAAAACTGTTATGCCGACACCCACAATGACAGCGCCAGCCGCTACAGTCTCCATTGAAGCGTTGCGCGGGATGTCCACAGCCGCATTGCTGGAATTGTTTAAGCAGCTGCCAGCACCAGCCATTGCAGAGATGCAGGGCGAATATAAAGCCAGCATGTTGCAGCAGCCAAACCCACTGGCCACGCTGGCGGGCTATGCACTGCAAAGCCCGTTGTTACCATGGCAGTGCAAGGCGTTCCGGCCCGTGGATGAGCAGCACGGGCGAGGCTATAACACCTTTTTGCTGGGCAGCAAGACCATTCAGCTTTATCCCATGCAAACCATGCTGGCACCCTCCCGCTATGATGGCCGCCCGGCGTATCACCTGGTTTACCGCCATTTCCATTCCTTGTGTGCCAACGTTCATATGGTGGATGAGGTGCGCCGTGTGGCACCGGGCGTTTACCTGGGTATTGGTACCTGGGGCTTTAGTAAAAAGCAGCGCGCTATTCCATATCCTTTTTTACTGCAGGGGCCAGCGGAAGATTACCGTGGCGACATTGGCACACCACGGCAGGGCTTTGAGGTGGGTGTACGGGAAATTCCGGCATGGGGCAAATTAAAGTAATTGTTGTCATAAAATCATTGTCATAAAAATCACTGGAGAAATTTGATGAGTAACACCAAACGTACCGCGCTGATTACGGGTGCTTCTGCCGGCATAGGGGCCACCTTTGCAGAGTATCTGGCCAGCGAAGGCTATAACCTGCTGCTGGTAGCGCGCCGTGCCGAACGCCTGCAGGCACTGGCCAAAGACATCAGCGCTAAATATGCCGTGCGCTGTGATGTGTTTGCCGCCGACCTGACTGATCCGGCCGCACCAGCCCAGATTATTCAGTACGCCCAGCAAATTGGGGTGGACATTGATGTGCTGGTCAACAATGCCGGGTTATCGGGTAAGGATACCTTTGCCGAAACACCGTGGATGACGCTGGCCGGGGAAATCCAGCTGATGATTACGGCAGTGACCGAGTTATGCCACCGGGTGATTCCCGGTATGCGTACCCGTGGCTGGGGCCGTATTATTAACCTGTCATCCATTGCTGCTTTTTCGCCGCCGGCAGCCAGCCTGCTGTATACCGGCATTAAAAGCTACGTGCTGAATATATCGCAGTCGCTGGACATGGAGTTAAAACAGCATGGCATTCATGTCACCGCGCTGTGTCCCGGTTTTACCTATAGCGAGTTCCACGATGTGATGGGCACCCGCCAGCAGGCTAATAACCTGCCGGGTATTTTGTGGCAGCAGCCGGAGCAGGTGGTGAAGGCAGGCTGGCAGGCGGTTATGAAGGGCAGGCCGGTATGTGTGCCGGGTGTGGTGAATAAATTGCTGGTTAGTGGCATGCGTCCATTGCCTGTTGCGGTGCAATACCAGTTGGGCTATCGCCTGAATCCGTTTAAGGCCTGATGCAGCCTGAAGATAAAATGCAAAAAGCCATCTGATGACAGATGGCTTTTTGTTTGGACCGGAGCGGGAAAAACTTGGCATTTTAGGAACAAAATTTACCACGCCAGTAACGCATAAATACATACAGGTCAGTCTGTTTTGTCGCTATATGACTATGGTGATATGATAGTGACAATAATTTTAACTTATTAATTTTTAATGATAAAATATTGTTTTTTGGTTTGATTTTAGAATAAAAAATGTGCAACATATCACATATATGGTTTTTAATTTAGCTAAATTATAAGGTCCTTAGTAAAGGGAATTTAATATGAATAGTACATATAAACTGGTGTGGCACGTTGCATCCCAAGTCTGGATAGTGGCCAGTGAACTGGCAAAAGGTGCCAAAAAAAGTAGCCTTGCCAGCGGAACGGCCCTGTTGCTGGCGGGCGTGGCTGGTCAGGTGTTTGCAGCACCGGCGGCCACTACAGTACCAGCGGGAGAGCATGTGGTGAGTGGCAGCGCCACCTTTAACCGCAATGTGGATAACCGTTTAATTGTAAGGCAGGGTACCGACAAGCTGATTACCAACTGGGATAGCTTTGATATTGGCAACCGGGCGCAGGTTATTTTTGTACAGCCGGATGCTGGCAGTGTGGCTCTAAACCGGGTGACTTCCGGCAGTGCCAGCCAGATACTGGGCAAGCTGGATGCCAACGGGCAGGTGCTTCTGGTAAACCCGAATGGTATTACCTTTGGTGCAGGTGCACAGGTAAGTGCCGCATCTATTGTGGCATCCACCATGGATATAACAGATGCCAATTTTTTAAAGGACAGCTTGCAGTTTGAGCGTGGTCAGTCCACGGCTGGCATTGTGAATGAGGGTAAGCTGACAACAACAGAAGGTAATGTGGTATTGCTTGCGGGCAATATTGATAATCAGGGAAAAATGATAAGTACCAAAGGCAATATTCTGTTGGGGAGTGGGAATCAGGCAAATCTGGCAAACAAGCAGTTAACCATCGTGAATACGGACAGCAGTAATGTGGGTGCGGTGATTCGCAGCACCGGATTGTTACAGGCCACCGGTATGCAAAAAGACCAGGGACGCATTGTGCTAAGCACTGGAACCGGCGCCACTGGGGCTATAAACGTGAAGGGTACGCTGGATGCTGGTATTACCACACTGGACTCCTACGCGACTGTATTTTTGCAGGGA
>JASLIR010000460.1 GCA_030152125.1 Alkanindiges sp. | reverse complement strand
AAGCCGTGCTATATCCGCTAGTTTGACGGAGCTGGATAGCTTTCTCTCTCACATGTACGGTACACAACCGGATGTATGGTCGGATAACTTGCAGGGTGCAGAGCGCTTGCGCGTGATTACCAACTATTTTACCCGCATGCGTCTGGTGGATGCCGAAGGACGGCGGGAGTTTGAGTTTAAGGATAGCCTGGATGCGCCCATGCCGGAAGGCTTTAAACCATGGTTTACGTGGCCGGGGCAGGTAGCGCAGCAACAGCACATCCTGTTTGGCCACTGGGCGGCGTTGCAGGGTGTAGAAATTGCTGCCAACATGATTGCTGTAGATGGCGGATGTGTGTGGGGTGGGCAATTACTGGCTTACCGGCTGGAGGATTCGCAACTGTTTGCTTCCGCCAGTGGCTGCGGGTTGTAAATACACAAGTCCACCAGTTGCCAGGTACGCCAGCTTTGGCGCTGCCATTCCAGCCATAGCTGCTGGTTGCCTTCACCCAGCGTCAGGCGAAAACGCGAAGGGAAGTCACTAAAGCGCCACGTACTGTCCTGTCCACGGGTGGCATCTGCCTGCAGCATTAACAGCTGATAAAGATCCTGCTGTTTCATCACCAGCGGCCATACCTGTTTTAAGTAGCTGGCACCGTGCCCTTTGGGTTTGTGCTGCAGTTTTCTGGCTTTGTATTTTTCCAGTAGCTGTTTGGGTATCTGTTTTTCAATGCTGGCGCTATCTGCCAGCAGCAAGTCACGCTTTAGCTGGTAAGCGGTCCAGTAGGCCGAGCCAATATAAACGCCAAGCCATATGGTAAGAACTAGGCCGAAAAGGCTAATCAGCAGTGTTTTAGCGCTGACTTTAATAGAGGGAATCATGTTGTTGGTGTGGTTTGTATTTAAGCGCTAGTGTAAGGGATTTTTTGGAATGAACCGTATAGATTCCGCGTATTTATTTGCTGCTTTATTATCACGTGTTTGGTAGCACTGTGCTTTTGCAATAAAAGCACTACAGATTTAATGATAATGAGAATTGTTTTTATTTGAAAGAATTGCTAGGCTGAACTAAATAATAGCAGGGGGTGGGTAATGAATCATTTTATTCAGGATGAGGCAACCTTACAGGCTTGTGTTGGCAAATTGCCTGGCCCACGCGATTTAAAGGTGATCGATCATCTGGATAGCCATGCCATACGCTGGATTGCCGAATCCCCCTTTTTGTTTATTACCGTTGCCGATGCTCAGGTAGCAAATGTCCAGATTACTGCTGCTGGGGCGTATAAAGGCGTGGTGCGGGTGATCAGTTCCGGCTTTCTGGATATTCCACTGGCCTTTGTGGATAGACCAGACATTTTACAGGCTGGCCATGCCTTTGGCTCATTATTTTTGCTACCCGGGTTGGATGAAACACTGCGGGTAAACGGCGTGATACATGCGGTTGAGCAAGGCTGGGTGCGAATTTCCGTAAAAGAGTGCTACCTGCATTGTGCCAAGGCATTTATGCGCTCGGACTTTTGGCAAACGCCAGCCAGTGATAATCCTGTGCCTGCTGACCCGGCAGATTTTTTGCAGCAGAGCCGTTTTATGGTACTGGCCACGGTAGACCGGCAGCTCAATGCTGATGTAAGCCCGAAGGGCGACCCGGCAGGCAAGTTGCTGATTGAGCAGGAAGGCGACATCTGCTTTGCAGACCGCCCCGGTAACAGGCGCATAGACAGCTTCCGCAATATTCTGCAGCAGCCAAAGGTTGCTATTATTGCCATGATTACGGGCAGCAACCATATTCTACGGGTGCAGGGTACTGCCCGCATGAGTACAGCACCAGACCTGCTGGCTGCTTTTAGCGTGCAGGATAAGGCACCGCATCTGGTAAGCTGTGTTCAGCCGCTATCCATGACTATTGAACAAAGCAGGGCATTTGAGCGCGCTGAACTGTGGGCCGGGCAGGTGGCACCGCAGGATATTCATGCAGCCGATATTTTTAAGGCGCATGTAAAGCTGAATAAATCCGAAGGGGTGATGGCAAAGGTAGCCCGTGCCGCAATTTCCATTCCCGGTCTAATGGAGAAAGGGCTGGAAAACGATTATAAGAAAAATATGTATTGACCTATTTAGAACAGTGATAACACTTATATAGAAAATGCGTTGTTATCTTGTCCCATAAGTCCCTTTAATAGAAAAAGATAAAAGTGGGCATATGGGCTGGGATAAAATAATGACGTTCAAATCACACACAACAGGCGAAATTATTCAGGCATGCCGGGAAGCTGATTTATGGTTTCAAATAAAATGGGATAGCCGTAATCCAAAAGAATCATTAAGGCAAGCCTCATTGTTACCTGCTAATTATGTAAGGCAAGAAGATGCCTATCATTATCTGTGCGGTGATGAGTCAGACGATATATACCAAAAATTACACCATGTGATTCATCAACGTAGCCAGCAACTGAAACAGCTTGTAGATAACCCTTCTGCTATGGCTATAGCAGGCAGTATTTTGGTGTATGAGCCACACATGAATACCTTTGATTGCCTGGCCGAAGAGGAAACTAATGGCTTATTCGACAGCAGCGATTGCCCACCGTGGGGGCTGTGGGTGGGCTGTATTCAGGATGAGAAGGGTTATCCCTATATTTTATGCTGGATA
>JASLIR010000447.1 GCA_030152125.1 Alkanindiges sp. | reverse complement strand
CTTTAGAACCACTAAATATCGCAATTCATGCCTTGCATCGTCTAAAAAACTTCCACTGTCGCAACCTCATTTGAATTGTCAACAGCCCCTAGTAATTTAAAAATTAAACCGCGCTCATGTGCGGTTTAATTTTTAATGTGGTTGATGTAATTATTTGTTGCCGAATGAGCATGTAAACTGGATAAAAAGGCATATCGTTCCTTGTTAATCTTATATAAAATATATAGTTGAACAATATTAATAATATGAGGGGAAAGGGTGATGAATCAGGCATATAGATTGGTGTGGAACACCACGCAACAGGTATGGGTGGTTGCTGGGGAACTGGCTAAAGGCCGCAAAAAATCATCCGGGCGGGCATTCAGGGCAGCCATGCTGTTAGTGGCAGGTATGGGGGCAGCGAATGTGCAGGCGGCCCCAGCAGTGGATGCGCTGCCCATGGGGGAGTCCGTGGTGGGTAATCCAGTGAGCTTTGACCGTAGCGTGACTAACCAGTTAACCGTTACACAGTCTGGCATGGCAGGGGTGATCAACTGGCAGAGCTTTAATGTGGGTAAGGATGCCAAAGTCATTTTTAACCAGCCCTCTAGCGACAGTTATGTATTCAATAACGTGTGGGGTGGCAGCCCCAGCGAGATTTTTGGGCGTATTGAGTCCAACGGCCAGTTTGTAATTAACAACCCCGCAGGTGTGACCTTTGGTGCGGGCAGCCAGGTCAATGCCAGTGCCATTGTGGCAGCCACCGCCAACAATACTTCTGCCCCGTTTTATACCAATCATTTTTCCCTGAATACACTGTCCGCTAACAAGGTGGAAAATTATGGCACGCTTATAGCCACCAGTGGCGGCGTAACCCTGCTGGCAGCACAGGTGGTCAATGGTGGAACCATTACGGCCACCGGCGGTAATGCCGGTTTAATCAATGCGCATGATGTCAGCTTTGCCGATTCCATTCCCACCATTAATACCGCATCCGCGCTGGCGGGCAGCATCCAGAGCAGCGGCAATATAACGGCCACCCAGGTAAGCAGCGTGGGCGGTAAAATCCTGCTGACAGGCGATACCTCTCAAGCCGCCAGCCAGATTCAACTAACTGGCGACCTGCAAGCCGAGCAGACCCTGGTAAATGGCCGCAGCATTCTGGTAAACGGGGTACTCAACCTGAATGGCAGCAGTAACAGTCTGGATTTTACATCGACTGATGGTTACCGCCTGTCCAGTGCCTCGGTGCTTAACCTGAATGGTGCCAGCAGCAGCTTTAGCGTGAATGGCTCGGCCTATACTGTAGTCCGTAATGTGAGCCAGTTACAGGATGTTAGTGCTGATCTGGCGGGTCAGTATGTGCTGGCGAATGATATTGATGCCAGTGCCAGCAATGGCTGGAACAGTGGTAGCGGTTTTGCCCCGCTGGGTGATAGCACAACGCCATTTAGCGGGAAACTGGATGGTCTGGGTCATGCGGTGAAGGGGCTGTTTATCAACCGCTCTAGCAGTGACCATGTGGGGCTGCTGGGTTATGCACAAAATGCCAGCCTGCGTAACATTGGCCTGACCAATGCCAGCATCGTTGGACAGAGCAGCGTGGGCGGCCTGCTGGGTTATCTAAATACTACCCTTGGTGCCAGTTCCGGCATTGAAAACAGCTATGTATCCGGTTCGGTTATTGCCGGCAGCAGTGGTGGTGGCTTGCTGGGCAGCAATAATAATACAGGTGGCACGGTTAATTTAAACCTGAATTATAGCCGTGGTGAGGTGACAGGCGGCGGTAGTCTGGGTGGGCTGATCGGTTATAGCCTGACCCAGGATGGCGGGTATACTCTGGTAAGCAACAGTTATAGCGACAGCGGGGTGACGGCTAATGGCAGCTATGCGGGTGGCCTGATGGGCTGGAACTATGCAACCACCGCGGGCAGTATTGCCACCAGTTCAGCGGTCAGCAACAGCTACGCTACCGGTAAGGTGTCTGCGCCCAATGGTATACGGGTGGGTGGCCTGCTGGGGGTTAACCTGGCTACCAATAGCGTTTCTGCCACAGCCACAGTAAGCAGCAGTTACGCCAGTGGCGCGGTGGCAGGTGACAGCAGTGTGGGTGGCCTGATTGGCACCAATGCTGATTATGCCTCGGCCAGTAACAACTACTGGGATGCCAGTACCACCGAACAGGCCAGCGGCATTGGCACCGACACTGGATTGTCCAGCAACATCGTGGCTGTATCCGGGAATGGCGGGGCTAATCCGTCCGCCTACGCCCAGGCCAGCTATACCAATTTTGATTTTAATAATAACTGGTTTATCGCCCAGGGCGCCAGCCGCCCCATGTTGCGTGCCTTTTTAAACACGGCGGATAGCGATGGCCGTATTGCGGTGAGTAACCTGTACCAGTTGCAGGGCATGGCGGCTAACCTTGCCGGTAGTTATTACCTGACGCAGGATATTGATGCCAGCCTGACCGCCAGCAGTGTGGCAGCGGGTAATCTTAACAACCGGGCTGATGTATGGGCCGGGCGTGGTTTTGCCCCAGTGGGGGATAGCGTCAATTATTTTAGCGGAACGTTGGATGGCAACAGCCATGTGATTGACAGTTTGAATATTAACCGTACCTCGACAAACTATGTCGGCCTGTTTGGCAATGCGCTGAACAGCAACATGCAGAATATTGGTTTAACGAATGTGGATATCCGCGGCTACCAGTATGTAGGGGCGCTGCTGGGGCAGAGCGTTGCGTCGTCCGGACAGGCTGTGCTGATTCGCAACAGCTTTAGCCAAGGCAGTGTCAGCGGGCAAAATAGCGTAGGTGGCCTGATCGGCCAGCTGTATAGCGGCAACGGCAGTATGCTGATCCAGGATGTGCAGACCTCAGGGCAGATTGCTACCGTCAGTTATAGTGGTGGCGTGGTGGGTAACATCACGGCACTGAACGGGGTGGCCAGTATCCAGCTGGATCGCAACTTTAGCAATGCTGCACTGAGTGGTTCGCTGGGACGTGGTGCACTGGCGGGGCTGGTAGCCACCGAAGATGGCGGCAATGCAGGCATCAGTAACAGTTACTGGGATTATCAGGCCAATGGTCTGGGCAATGCGGTAGGTTTGAGTTCGTTTGCAACGCTGACCAATGTCAGTTCATTAACCACACTGCTGTCAAAAAAACTGTCCAGTTATGCCAGTTGGGGCAGCAATATTGATGCACAGGGCGGCACAGGTAGTGCATGGCGTATTTATGAAGGCCAAACCGCACCGCTGTTGCGCAGCTTCCTTAAGCAGGTTAACGTGAACATTGGTAATGCCAGCAAAACTTATGATGGCACAGCGTATAGTGGCGGTAATGGTTATAACCTGTCCAATCCCGCTGCCAGCCTGCTGGGCAGTATCAGCTATGCGGGTACGGCGCAGGGTGCGCGTAATGCCGGTAGTTATAGTTTGAGCGGCAGCGGCCTGTATTCTGACCAGCTGGGTTACGACATCAGTTATGTGGATGGCAGTTTAAACATTCTGAAAGCCAGCTTGGGCATTACGGCTGCGGATGTGACTAAAACCTATGATGGTACAACCAGTGCCAGTGGTTCGCTGCTGATTAGCAGTGGTGGCCTGTTGGGTGGCGATACCATTGGTGGTGGCAGCTTTGCCTTTGCCAACAGGAATGCCGGTACTGGCAAAACCCTAACTGTATCCGGGGTGACGCTAAATGATGGTAATGGCGGCAATAACTACGATGTCAGCTATGTGGATAACACCAACAGCAGCATTAATAAAGCCAGCCTGAGTGTGAGCGCGGCCGATGCCAGCAAGGTTTATGACGGTACAACCAATGCCAGCAGTACAGCCCTGATTATCGGTGGTAGCCTGTTTGGTGCAGATAGCTTTAATGGGGCAACGGTTGCTTTTGCGGATAAAAACGCGGGCAGCGGCAAACATCTGCTGATATCCAGTGCCCAGATTAATGATGGCAATAATGGTGCTAACTACGATGTAACCTATGTGGACAACACCAGCAGTACGATTACTAAGAAGCTGCTGACCATCAGTGCAGTGGCGGACAGCAAGGTATACGATGGCCGCACCTGGAGCACAGCCGCCCCTGTGGTTAGCGGCCGTGCGCGTGGTGACAGCATTGCAGGCTTAACCCAGGCCTATGTGGACAAAAATGCCGGTACCGGCAAAACCATTAACGTAAATGCTGGTTATACCATCCGTGATGGTAATAACGGCAACAACTACGATGTGGTGCTGGTAATCAGCACTGCCGGAGTGATTACGCCCAAGGCTATCACCATCAGTACCGTTGCCATCAGCAAGGTATATGATGGCGGGGTGACCTCTGCCAACAAGCCTTTAGTGACTGGTCTGATTGCTGGTGACCGCATCACCGGCCTGTTCCAGCAGTACGAAACCAAAACGGTGGGCGAGAGCAAGAAGCTGTTAATCAAAAATGGTTATGTGCTGCAGGATGGTAATAATGGCAGCAACTATACAGTCACCGAGCAAGCCAGCAATGACGGGGTGATTACCGCGCATTAAGCACTGTTTCCCTGAGAGATTATGCTTTGTAAGCCACTTTCTGAAGTGGCTTATTTTTTGTCTGATAGTTCTTGTTTTGACGCTAAAACGAGCGCATGATCTGCAAAATTTGATTATTAAAATAATCTAAATTTAGTATAAGTTTTTTTATTAAAATTGGGGGTGTTAAATGAATCGTGCTTATAAACTGGTATGGAATGCCGTATCTAATAGCTGGGTGGTTGCCAGCGAGCTGGCCAAAGGCCGTAAAAAATCCAGGGCAAAAACGATTAGCCTGGCTGCTTTGCTGGCGGGCAGTGCCGCTTTGGCGGGTGGGGCTGCCCATGCGGTGCCTGCGGCGGATGTCTTGCCAACGGGCGAGAGTGTGGTCACTGGTTCCGCCACCTTTGACCGTACAGTGACCAATCAGTTAACGGTAAATCAGAGTACCGCATATGGATACACCACATGGCAGGACTTTAATGTGGGCAAGGATGCCAAGGTTGTTATTAACCAGCCGTCTAGCGACAGTTATTCGTTTAACCAGGTGAGCACTGCTGCTGTCAGTGAGGTGTTTGGCAAGGTAGAAAGTAATGGACACTTTATCCTGTCCAACCCAGCAGGGATTACCTTTGGCGCAGACAGCCAAGTTAATGCAGCAGCCATTGTGGCAACAGTACATCCGTCTGTTCTGGTTTCTGGCGGGAATAATTATGTTGTAGGATTGCCCACAGCAGGTGCTACAGTAGAAAATTACGGCACACTGACAGCCACAGCGGGTAGTGTGACCCTGCTGGCCCCACGGGTGATCAATGTAGGCACTATTAATGCTGGGGGTGGCAATGTTAACCTGATTAATGCGAATTCAGTAGGTTTTAGTAATGCTAACCCTACCATTAACTCAGCTTCCCGCATTACAGGTTTTATCCAGAATAGTGGCAATATCACGGCTACTCAGGTGAGCACTGTTGGCGGCAAGATTCTGCTAACGGGTGATACCTCACAATCCGGCAGTAGCGTTGCCCTGACAGGTCATTTAAATGCCACTGAAACCGAAGTGAATGCACGACAGATTAATGTGGCAGGCATACTGGATATTGATGGCGCCAGCAATCGCTTAAAGCTAAATAGCACTAACACATACAGCCTAAGCAGTGGCAGCAAGATCAATCTAAATGGAGCCGGTAGTGGCTTTAGTGTCAATGGTGTGGCTTACAGCGTGATACGAGATGTTAACCAGTTGCAGGGCATGAGTACCAACCTTGCCGGTAAATATGTACTGGCTAACGATGTGGATGCCAGTAGCACTAGCACATGGAACGGTGGTGCTGGTTTTGTACCTGTAGGCGGTAATGGCAATTTAGCCAATGTGTTTAGTGGTGTGCTGGATGGTCTGGGGCATACAGTGAATGACTTGACTATTAATCGTCCGGGCATAGATTTTGTGGGCTTAATAGGCGCTGCGGAAAATAGTCTGATCCAGAATATAGGGGTTAGTGGCGGTGTTAGTGGAGAGGGTTTTGTAGGTGCTCTGGTTGGTAATAATAGTAACGCTTCCGTAAGTAATAGTTATGCAACCGCCAGTGTTACCGGTACTTATTTTGTAGGCGGCTTGATTGGTCAGACGAGTAATTCTTCTGTAAGTAATAGCTATGCAACTGGCCAGGTTACCGGAGGTACTTACTGGATAGGTGGTCTGGTTGGTAATAATTATAATTCTCTTGTAAATAATAGCTATGCAACCGGCAATGTGAGTGGAACCGCTTATGTAGGCGGCCTGGTTGGTAATAATGGTTCTCTGGTAAGTAACAGTTATGCAACCGGCAGTGTGACTGGTAGCTGGAATGTAGGTGGCCTGATTGGTGCTAACGATACTAATAATTTTCTCAATAATGTTATCGTAAATAACAGCTATGCAACCGGTAGTGTGAGTGGTACCCAGGCTGTCGGTGGTCTGGTTGGTTATGATAACGGTGGTTTAATCGCTAATAGCTACTGGGATGTTGACACCACCGGACAAGCCGATGCAGTTGGAGGGACTGATGGTAGCAGCACCCTAAGCAACCTGATTGCAGTATCCGGCAATGCTGGTGCCGAACCTTCTGCCTACGCCCAGGGCAGCTATGCCAATTTTGATTTTGACAACACCTGGTTTTTGGCAGAAGGCGCCAGCCGCCCGATGTTGCGTGCCTTTTTAAACACGGCGGATAGCAATGGCAAGATTGCCGTTAGCAACCTGTATCAGTTGCAAGGCCTGGCAGCCAATTTAGCGGGTAATTACTTTTTAACCCAGGATATTGATGCCGCTGCCACAGCCGCCAGTGTGCTGGCAGGTAATGCCGGTAGCCGCAGTGATGTGTGGGGTGGCAGTGGTTTTGCACCCATTGGTAATGATGGCGCACTGTTTA
>JASLIR010000408.1 GCA_030152125.1 Alkanindiges sp. | reverse complement strand
TATGCCAGATACAAGTCCGGCTATTATGCGACTGCCCGTAAAAGCAGTGATTATCCCCAACTGAATACCACTGCCCTGACCATTTCCAAGCTGGATTTACTCAATGAAATTCATGCTGCGGCCGCACACAAGGAGCGGGTGCCTTTAGGCTCGGTGCAGCTTTCCCCAGCGTTATTTCCTATAGAGGCCATCCGCCGTAGCCTGAAACGCTCGGCTACCTATTTAAAACCGGAAAATTTCCTGCTGGCGCCCAAGGAGGGTGAACCCCAGTTACAGCAGGCTTTGTCTGAACATCTGGCGGAAGATGGCATTTATAGTGCTGTCAGGGACATCATTATTACCAATGGCTGTACCGCAGCATTAAATGCGGCAATTAGTGCCTTGTCAGGGATGGCAGACAGCATTGCTGTGCCGGTACCAGCCTTTAACGGCCATTTGCAGTTGCTGGCCAATATGGGCCGCAAGGTGATTGAAATTCCTTCCAATGAATACGGGATTGACCTGGCCAGCCTGGAGGAAGTAATGCGGTTGGGTATTGCCAAGGCCTGTGTGTTAACTGCCAATTACCAGAACCCATTGGCCTATTGTTTGTCCGATGAAGACAAGCAGAAAATTGCCGAGCTGGCCGCGCAGTACCAGTTTCCCATGATTGAAGATGATGTGTATGGCGAATGTGGTTTTTTGCCCAAGCGTCCGTTACCTATCAAAAGCTGGGATACCCAGGGTTATGTGATCTGGTGTGGTTCTACCTCCAAAACCCTGTCACGCAATTTCCGTGTGGGCTGGTGTGTGGGTGGGGAGGGTATTGCCGGATTCAGGGCCAAGTTTATTGCACTTAATTCCACGGTTAACACGCCCCTGCAGCTGTATCTGGCCGATTTTATCTATAGCCGTGCCTATCGCGCGTATCTATCCCGGCTGGGCGGCAAGTTACGCCAGCAGGTGCATCAGTACCGGGAAAAAGTACTGACGATTTTTGCTGATAAATGTAAGTCCATTACCCAGCCGCAAGGCGGCTACTGGTTGTGGATAGAGCTGCCTCCCGGCAATGACAGCTTGCAGCTCTACCAGCAGGCCATGCAGCAGCAGATTAATATTGTACCGGGCGTGGTGTTTGGCGAGCAGCAGGATTTTAGCCGTTATATCCGCATTAATACCGGGGTGCCTTTAAACCCAAGCATTGAAAAGGCATTGCAGCAACTGGCAGATTTAATTGCTGTTTAAAAGATTTGTCAGATAGTAAGGTTATGCTAGATTGCCTTCGTTGATTGATTTTTTTAAAACCCTTTGATTTCTAAAAAGAGCCATCCCTTGCTTAATCCATCAGTTCCCGCTGTATCCGCTAAAGTGCCTGTGTATAGCCTGGGCTTGCTGCTCAGCCTGTATCTGGCGCAGGGCTTGCCGGTTGGCTTTATGACACAGGCGCTGCCAGCCATTTTACGCCAGCATGGGGTATCGCTTACTGCCATTGGCGGCTTTGGTTTGCTGATGGCGCCATGGGCTTTTAAGTTTTTGTGGGCACCGCTGGTAGACCGTTATTATTCTGCCAAAACCGGGCATAGCCGCAGCTGGATTTTGCCCACGCAAAGCCTGACGGTGCTGTGTGTGGCTTTACTGGCTTTTTTCCAGCCTGCCTTGCTGCATCAGCCTGCCATTCTGCTGCTGTTTTTTCTGGTATTGTTTTTAATGAATGCCTGCGCTGCCACACAGGATGTAGCCACCGATGCACTGGCTGTAAGGATTGTGGGCAGGGACCACCGGCACTGGGTCAATACCATGCAGGTGCTGGGCTCGCGCCTGGGTTATATTTTTGGTGGTGGGGTGATTTTGTGGTTGCTGGATTACTGGGCCTGGGCAATGGTTTTTCTGGGGCTGGCTTTGCTGGTCGCCTTAAATACCCTGCCGATTTTCCGCTACCGCGAGCCGGACTGGAAAGCCGTATGGGACGAGGAGTGGCCTGCAGATAAGCAGGCGATACGTACCTCCACTTCTAAATTTTCCCTAACGCAGCGCTGGCGCACATGGCAACGCTGGTTTGCCGAGCATTTCTCCTACTTCTGGCACACCCGCGAGCTGCGCCTGTGGTTGCTGGTACTGGTGACTTATAAGATATCAGACGGTATTGCCAACGGCATGGTGAAGCCCATGATGGTGGATATGGGCTTTAAGCTGTCTGATATTGGCTTGATGGCCAGTATGCTGGGTGCAGTGGCATCCTTGCTGGGGGCTGGCATTGCGGCGTTATGGATGCGCTATTTATCCCGCACCACGGCATTATGGCTGTTTAACCTGTTTCAAACCATTGGTTCGCTGTTTTATGCTTACCTGGCCTGGCAGTTTGAATCCCGCCAGCAGGTAAGCGCTTGGCAGGTGTTTGGTATGAATGCACTGGAGTGCACGGCCGCTGCGATGGCGCTGGTAGCGATGCTGACTGTGGTGATGGATTATGCGCGGCCACAGCATGCCGGTAGTGATTTTACCTTTCAGGTATCCATTATGGCGGTGGTTGGCGGGCTGGGTTATACGGTAAGTGGAGCGATGGCTGATGCGCTGGGCTATACCGCACATTTTGCCTTGAGCGGGGTGATAGGCGTGCTGATGCTGGTGCCGGTATTTATCTGGGCACAGTCTCTCAGGCAGCCGAAATAATTTCAGCGACATTAAATGCAAAAGAGGCCATCAGGCCTCTTTTTTATAGGGTAGCAATTACTCGCCATCCATGCTGCATTCAAAGCTGGAAGGGTCTTGCTGGCAGCGCAGTTTTTTCAGCAGGTTGATCATTTTCGGGTTATAGCTTTTGTTGGCTACAAACTCCAGGCGCATCTGTCGCATCAGGCGCATATAGCCCACCTGGTCCGCCGGTGCAATAGTTACCCAGTATTTAGCCGGTACGGCTTTTTCATAATTGTTAATGGTGTTCATGGCCGCATTAACCTTGTTGCCAAACCATGTCCTGCTTTTCTGGCCAAAACCATCCGGAAACTTGTCCTTATTGATGACGATGATGGCGGTCATAAAGCTGATAGGAAAGCGGGCAATGCCACCGGCAGGCCCCATGGCACGGTAAACTTCCAGTGCCTCAAAGGCCATGGCGGGGGCGGGCAGGACGTCCATCTGGCCAGCCTTAAAGCGTGGTACGGCATTGTCATAGGTAATGTATACCGGCTTGCCACCTACTTTTTTCAGCATTTGTTCCTGCGAAGGGTCAACCTGCAGCACGCCCACACGTTTGCCTTCGGCTTTTTCCAGACTGTTGATGCTACGGTCCTTTAAAACAAAGTAGGCGGCACCCACCGGCAGCACCCCGGCCACTTCATACTGGCCCTGTACCATGTCGTCTGCCAGCTTGGGGTTGGCCATCAGGCTAATCACGTTTTTGGCAATGGCATTACTGGGCACGGCACCAATGGCACTAATGGTACTGGTAAAGTTGTTAAAACTACGGGTAGAGTAGCCGGTTGCCGCTATGGCATCGCATTTGCCACTCTTAAAATCGTTAACGGCATCCTGTTCGGTTTTGTAGGCAGTCAGGTTGAGGTCGGCACCCCAGCCTTTGGCAGTCAGCGTGTAGTCTTTTAGATAATTAAAAAAATCACCGGAAGTACCGGCAATATCAAAAGTACAAATAACCTGTGCCTGGGAAACGACAGGTAAAACCAGCATGGCACATGCAACAGACAGACGACCCAGCAATTGACGCGGTGTTGTTCTCATATTTTCATCATCCTTGTGATTGTAACGCCCTTGGGTGGTGCTGATTGCCTGCCTGATAACTGACCTCATCATGAGGCAGAGTGCCTTGATTTTGCTGTTTTTATCAGCAAAACCATCAAGACTGGTGCAATAACAGCTGACCCAAAATCCCTTGGTGCGGGCCCAGTATAGCAAACCAGGTCACATTTTTTACTATGTCTTACAGATTAATTCAAATAAAAGCAGATGAACTAACAGTCATCTGTTACAGCCATGTGACTGGTGTAAAGGATGGTTAGTCCATGCAGGGAAAGACTTAGCCTTGTGCCTTGACAATCGTACCGGTGTATAGCACAGCGCCAGTCGGACTGCCGGTAGGGGAGCCACCAGCAGGCTCCAGGCTGATCGCCAGCACACTGTCTTTACTGAGCTGGCTTGCCTGGATGTTGGAGAGGGTTGCCTTGCCGTCGCGCATTTTTAATATACCCAGCGACTGCGGGGCCTGACTGCCCTGTATCGTCCATAATTCCAGGTCATGCTGGTCCGGCACTGCGGCGGCATTCAGGTTAAGTAGCTGCAATTGACCTTGCTGGCGGCGCACAATCCAGGCCGGAGTTTTATCAGTGCTGCTAAGTACTGCAATGTCCTGCTCCTGTTGTGCAGCGGTTTGTGGCGTCGTTTGTGTGGTTGGCAGGTGCACCACGGGTACAATGCCATTAGGGTCAAAAATAATGAATAGGGCCAGTGCAGCGGCCACTGTGGTGCTAAAACCGGCCCAGGTTTTCCAGCGTTTATAGCGGATATCCGTTGGCGCTGCCGGGCTGTCATTGGCTGGCAACCGCTCATGTAATGGCCGTTCCAGGGCTGAAGTGCTTGCAGTACCGGTTTGTTCAATCTTTTCAATAATAGCCTGCCACAGGTGCGGGGGTACCGGTTCCGGGGCCACCATGCCAGCCAGCGGGTTTAAGCGGCGCTCCCAGGCATACACCAGGTCACGCAGATCTGGTTCCTGTAGCATGCGTGCTTTTAGGCGCTCACGGGCAGCGCTGGACAAGACCCCCAGCACATACTGGGCGGCAATCAGGTTTAAGTTTTCATGCTGTTTATGATCATGCGGCTGATTCATCATATCACCCCCATACAGTTTTTCAGGGCATCCAGGCCACGGCGAATCCAGGTTTTAACCGAGCCAAGTGGCGACTGCATCTGTTGTGCCACCTGCTGATGGGTAGAACCATCAAAATAGGCCAGCAGTACCGCACAACGCTGCTGCTCGTTCAGTTCCGAAAGACATTCGCTTAAAATTTTAATATCGTCTGCACTTAAGGTAGCTTGCTGCGGGTCAAAGCCTGCACATGCCTCCAGTGGAATTTCATCGGCATTTTCCTGGTGTGCGGGCTGGCGGCGCAGGTAATCGATACAGCGGTTACGGGTAATGGTGGATAACCAGGTGCGTACCGAACCGCGTGACACATCATACTGGTCCGCTGCATGCCACAGGGTTAAAAAAACTTCCTGCACCATATCTTCCGCCAGGTCACGCCGGCGCAGCAGCCTTAGGGCCACACCATATAGCTGCGGTGATGTCTGCTCATACAACTCACGAAAAGCAGCCTTGTCACCCCGGCTTACTTTAAGGATCAGCACCCGTTCATCAAGGGGAAAAGCAATGGTCATCCTGATACCCTTTTTATTCAAGTATGTTCTGTGATGCCATTAACGGGCTGTCCTTCAAGGGCGCCTGTAGCGCTGTTGCAACGCCTGCCAGTGGTTAATGGTCTGCTATCCCATAGCATCAGCCGACGATAAAGCAACATGTTTCCCTCCGCAAGTGTAATGAATGCCATCTGATTGATTTTATGTATCAATCCTGCGTTCCTCTGTAACCCGCCGCCTGTATGGCTTTGTGGGTGCGCTGTTAAAACCGGACCTTCATATAGATATATACGCAAAAAAGCCGAATCCGGATTCATTCTTTTATAGAAAAGATAGTTATCCTCATGGATTTAAACAATGATGACCGCTGCGTACTTGTCTATTACTACCCGACATGAATATAGTCAGCCTGCCGGGAACACAACAGGGCAGCAGCTTGCTGCATACCGAACAATATGGCACAGCCAGGAGGAATGATCCGATGGACATAAAAAAGATTGCACTGCCCACGCGCGAGATTGAGGTAGAGGTGTATGCACCGGAATCACCGGAGGGTGCGCCGGGCATTTTATTGCTGCATGAACTGTTTGGCCTGCTGGACGTGTACCGTGAAGATGCGCGGGATTTGGCAGCCCGTGGTTACCTGGTATATGTGCCCAACCTGTTTACTGATGGTGCCATGCGCTATTGTATCCGGGCTTTTGTAAATGCTGCCGCGCTAAAAAATAGTGCTAATAGCGAGCTTAATCAGGAAGTGCATGCCCTGCTGGATGCCTTAAAGGCTGACCCGCGCTGTAATGGCCGCCTGGGCATGCTGGGGCAATGCCTGACCGGTGGCTTTGTGATTCAGATGGCCAAGCGTGATGATATGCTGGCACCAGTGGTATACCACCATTCACTGGGCATTGAAGGCGCGGGTATTCCCAAAAGTGAAACGCTGGATGGTATTCGCCTGATTCAGGGCCACTGGTCCAATATTGATCCTATTTGTCCTTCTGCACGCCGCAACAAGCTGATTAAGGGTCTGGGGGACCGGGTAGAGGCGTATACCTACAACATGCCGCATGGCTTCCGTAGTGTAAGCCGTGCTTTGCCGGAAGCGCAGGTAGTATGGAAGCGTACGCTGGAGTTTTTTGAGCGTGAGTTGATGGTGGATGTTTAATCTTAAACCTGACAACGATTATTAAGAAGGCTGGTTGCTTATTCTAGGAACCTCACCC
>JASLIR010000362.1 GCA_030152125.1 Alkanindiges sp. | reverse complement strand
GTACGCTTGCTGTAGTGCTGTGCCACAATCGGTTCCAGAATCTTGCCCCAGTACATCGGGGAGGATTCATCATCCGGGTCAGGCCTGGGCATATTGCCATCTCGTCCGGTTTTGACCATCCACAACTCCAGCATGGACTGGTAGGGATTTAGGCCAACTGCCGCAGCGGCATCACTACTGCCAATACCCTGTTTACGCACGTTCAGCCATGAGTCATGACTGAGGCCGTTGGTAGAAATCAGGCGTAAAGCCGGGCGGGACATTTTGCGCCGGGGTACTTTTACATGTGGTGGTATTGCCGGTGGGTGATGAATGGGGGAAGTAGATACAGGTAAGCCATGAACGCCGTTACCTGCCTGGTTAAAACTGTTTATGATCAATTCCCTTAAAACGAATGTTTAAAAAAGCTCATAAAAAAGCCCTGACAGGATTGACCTGTCAGGGCTTTATGCATGGGCGGATTAAATGTGTTGGGTGTGTAGTCTGCTTACCCTGAAGACTGGCAAGGCATCAGTATGCAATCGCACTGGTACTGGCAGATAAATCCTTGTATCTTGGTCTATATAGTGATTAGCTCTCACTATATGCAAATTGCAGAGTTTGTGGTTCGCCCTAAACATCAAGTTTGTTTTGGAGATTAAACCTGCAATTTGCCCCAAACCACCTGCACAACTCTGAACGGTAGCCAAGCACATTGATGCTGCATGTACAAGGTTAGACTGTGGTCACGGTGGAACATGGAACAGTATTGAACAGGGGTGACGCCATGTTTTATCTCCAGATAGGATTGCAGTCTTTTAAGTAGCACACCTGCCAGTGGCTGGCCATAAAACAGGGTGCTCACTTCATTTGCATTTACCCCGAAATATACCCGGATGGCATCACCACTGCGGTAATAGCTTGAATCAGGCAAATGGCTAATCCGTTTGAGTAATGGGTAGAAGTCGATAATGTGAGATGTATCTCCCTGGTACACCACACCATCCGCACGCTGGTAACTGAGTACAGGCCGGGCATCAATATGATCCCAGCCCATATGCCACTGACAAATTACCTCATTTTCCAGCGTAGTTTCTGTCTTGCCTTTAAGGTTCATCAGGAAAGCGGCCAGTGCAAAGGTATGCGAGGGTGCCAATTGCTGTACAAAGTCGCGTAATGCCGAGAGACGCTGTACCTTCAGGGAGAGGTCTATTTCCGGTTTCATGCTTCAATCCTTGAGTGGGTCGTTAGTAAAGACATATCCATCAGGCAAGGCCATACGCTGCCTTGCACTCAGCTAGCCATTTACCTGTCATACTTTCAACTTAAAGCATTTGCACCGCCAGATCCAGAGCACGCTGTTTAATTGCTGAACCTGTACCAAACCATGCTGAATCCAGCCGGTGATCAGTACTTTTGGCCTTGCGCTCGTGGTCTATAAATTCCGTGACACTATTCAGCAAGCCAAAGGCTGTCCCACGCGCTGACTGCAACATGGCACCCCGGCCATGGCCTTCAAACAGGGTTTTAGTCTTATTGATGGCACGTTCGTTAAAGCTACCATTTACTGAACCTGACCCATTAGCCTCGTTAAATACATTCCATAAAAAGTGGTCTGCTTCAACAGGTTTGACCTTGCGATCTGATAACAGGTTAAGGCGGTAAATGTACTCATCCCAAGCCGATACGGAAATGCCAAGTTGCTGCTTAACACTGGCTGCATCAAACTTGGTGTTGTGTGGCACTTTGACGATACCCTGATTGCTGAATGAATTGGCTGAAGTGCTTTTGCCATTGGATTCACGTAATGCAATCGCCAAGGTGTTGTTACACACCACACGAATTGAAGTAAATTGTGCGGTGGTGGCTAATGTGCCATCACAGGCGGTTGCGAGTAACACATAGCCATTGGTGACGTCTTTACCTTTGATTGAGGCTGATTGACCAGTACGTGCTAATGCCCATAGCTTCCTACCGCCTTTCAGCACGCCAGCGGTTTCCAGTTCAAAATCGGCCTTCTCCGTCAGGTCACGGTAAAACTCTAAAATCTGTCTGGGTTGTACTACGTGGTAACGCTGGCTCACCACGGATAATGGCTCACGAGTATCGGAACGGAATAGGACTTTATGGGCACTAAAGGGTAATACCTGATCCAGTGGCTGCTCTAGCTGGCTGTCCTTAAGCTGAATGAGTGGTCGTTGTGGATGACTCGGTAAGCCGTGCCCGGCAATAAAATGTACTGGCGACTCCTGAATCGTCCAGTTCATGCCGGCCTGTTCAGCCCATACTTTGATGGGTTGCTTTGCAGCAAGCTGGTTACCCAGACCATGCCATGGGGTTTGGCCAACAAAGGCCATGGAATCTACTAAATGTGCCATGAGAAATGCTCCTGTATAAGGGAAATTGGTTCATGGCGATAATATGTATTTGAAATTTTTTGGAATAATTTAGAATAAGTAGCACATAAACAAGTTCACAGGAGTACAAATAAATGCTGGATAAAGAAAGTCTTTGTGCAATAAATGAAATCCAGTATCTGGGTAATCCGAATGTTACCCAATCGTGCATTAAGGCTGTATGCCGACTATTACAATGTGAGAATGTAATTGAAAGAGTCTTATTATTAACAGCTGAACATCAACATAGCTTTATTTTTCAAAATGATTTACAGGAGTTATTCATTATTAAGGGTGGTTTTACCTCTGGTTATCACGGGGAAGGCCCGAAAGGATTAGCAACTGTACTACATATCTTGGATCGCCATCAGCTTGACGTTGAAGAGCTAGAGATTTCCCCAAGAATCATGACGCGGCTTAATGATGCGCTATTAAATACTAAAGATCTTGAGTCTATCTCACTAGCTTTGCCGGTACGACCAAAACGTCTTGCAGATTACACTTATCCATTCTCTGAAGACCTGAAATTGGCAAGCACGCACTCACGTTATTATCCTAAGATATTACCTTATGCATTAATTGATAAAAGGATCTTTGACTTGGCACTTCTTTTTTCCAATGATCCTGATGCAGCAATACTCAGTGCCTATCGCAGGCTGGAAGATATTGTAAGGTCAAGAATAAATAACACTGAGAGTAGCTCCAAACTATTTTCCAAAGCATTTGTTGGTAAGGATTCCATATTGACATGGAGCGTACCTGATGAGTCTGAGTCTATAGGTCGGGGTGGCCTCTTTACTTCAATTTATTATGCGTTTCGCAATGCCAGAGCCCATAGGGAGTTGTCTCCTAGCCAGTCAGAAGAGCTGCGAGAGTTTATGCTCATTAATGAACTATTTTTACTTGAGGCTGCTGCTGTGAGTCGGTAATTGAATCCTCTGCCACTATGATTATAATCTTTAGCTCTAGAGATTGACTAACTTACCCCCCAGCACTATCCTTTCCTTGCTGACCCTCATGGTCAGTCGGTTTTAGCAGACCGTCGATCCAGAACATATAGACCTTCGGGTCTATATGGGAACCTTTCTCGTCCCCCTCTGCGGTGGAACGGGAGGGGGACGCGTTCGCGCGTGCTGGTTCCTTGGATCCCAGTCTGCTAACCCCTTTCCGTTCTGCCACCCATCATTTAGCAGTGATCTGGCCGAACTTCTTAATATCCAAGGAGTAGTCAATCATGGCTAAAATCAGTTTTTCTCTGTTTGTAAGGCAAAGCCTTATCCCTCATTATTTTTCTTCTCTCCATTGTTTGTCATGCCGACCTAAGGCAAGTCTACCCAAACGCTATTTCTGGGCTTAATAACAACAATCAGGCATAAGCACCCGATACCAATACAACAGCAGATTCGGCCTGCGGAGCAGTCATGTCCGTTGCCTGGGCATTGGTCAGGGTATGGAGAACAACATGAAGAAATATATCTATGCCTTACTGGCAGCAGCCAGCCTATCCGGCTGTGGTGGTGAGGTTCCACTGGAAGTCAGCATTAATGAACGCGAAGGCATCGACACCAATTCCTACTATCGCAGTGTGCTGTCCATCAGGTCAGTTGCCGATAGAGTTCAGATTAATGACGTCATCATTAACCGTGGCAATAACTGCAAGGTGGGCTTCTGGCACCGGCGCTGGGCTGGGCATGGCACGCTGAAGTTTGGGAGTGGTGTATCAGCCTCCATCCCCTGTGACATGGAGGCCATCAAGGAAGTGGACATTGATACCGACCAGGGCAGCTATACCTTTTCCTTTTAATCAATAGGACTATTGGGAAATTGATATTAACGGTGATTCATTGACGCCACAGCGGACTAAACAATAAACATAGATAAACATGAGGTAATACACATGCAGGGCAAGATTCTCGATTTTTCAGTACAAACGAATACTGGCATCATTTCTGGTCAGGATAATAAACGCTACCAGCTCAGCGGTAGCGAATGGAAGGAGCAGCAACTACCCCAGCGCGGCATGTCTGTAGACTTTGATGTGGATGCCCAGGGCAATGCCATTGCTGTCTACAGCGCCTTAGCTGTGGGTACAGCCAATAGTGCGACCGATGTCATTAGTCAGTTTAAGCAAAAGAGCGAAGA
>JASLIR010000428.1 GCA_030152125.1 Alkanindiges sp. | reverse complement strand
GTTGGCTTTATGTCACCTTCCTTTGTAGGCATTGTACCGTCCATTGAAATGGTGATCTTTGCTGCGGTAGGTGGTCGCCTGTCCCTGCTGGGCGCAGTGTATGGCACGCTGCTGGTGAACTTTGGTAAAACCTATTTTTCCGAATCCTTCCCGGAACTGTGGCTGTTCCTGATGGGCGGCCTGTTCATTACCGTAGTAATGTTCTTCCCGGATGGTCTGGCAGGTTTATACGATAAATATGTGAAACCGCTGTTTAACCGTAAAAAAGAAAAAACCATAGCATCCAGCCCGGTACTTGCAACCCCACCGGCGAGCGATCTATCTGCCCTGCCATCAGAGGAGTCCAGCAAATGAGTCCAGCAATTGGCGTAGAAATGCCCAAACCTGTCCTGGTGATTGAAGACCTGACAGTTTCCTTCGATGGCTTTAAGGCAGTGAACAACCTGACCATGTACATTGATGCCAACAAGGTACATGTGGTGATTGGCCCTAACGGCGCCGGTAAAACCACGGTACTGGACCTGATTTGCGGCAAAACCCAGGCCACCAGCGGCAAAATCCAGTTTAAGGGTAAGGAGTTAACCGGCCTGAACGAGTACTCGATTGTACATGCCGGGGTTGGCCGCAAGTTCCAGACCCCTTCCATTTATGAAAACCTGACCGTGTTTGAAAACCTGGAAATGTCCTTTCCGCGTGGGCGTAATGTGTTTGGCGCGCTGTTTTTCAAACGTACACAGGATGTCGTTGATCGTGTGCACAGCGTAGCAGCGGAAATTTTTCTGACCGACATGCTGGATGAAACCGCCGACCTGCTGTCGCATGGTCAAAAGCAGTGGCTGGAAATTGGCATGCTGCTGATGCAGGACCCGGAATTGCTGATGCTGGATGAGCCGGTTGCCGGTATGAGTGTATCCGAACGTGAGAAAACCGCAGTGCTGTTACGCAAAATCAGTCAGGGTCGCTCTGTGCTGGTGATTGAGCACGACATGGCCTTTGTAAAAACCATTGCGGACAAGGTGACCGTGTTGCATCAGGGCCAGATTCTGGCCGAAGGCAGCATGGAAAAGGTACAAAATGATCCCCGCGTGATTGAAGTTTATCTGGGTCATTAATACAGATACAGGAGCTACGATAATGAGCAGCATGTTTAATATTCAGTCTTTAGCCTCCGGTTATGGTCAAAGTCAGGTAATCCGTGACCTGAATCTGGATGTGGCTAAAAACGAAATTGTGGCAGTGATGGGGCGTAACGGCATGGGTAAAACCACCCTGTTTAAAACCCTGATGGGCGTTCTGCCCTACCGTGGTGGCGAAATCACCGTGGATGGCAAGCGCATTGAAAAACTGGCCTCTTACCAGCGTGTGCAGGCAGGGCTGGCCTATGTACCGCAGGGCCGCATGATTTTTTCCACCATGACGGTACTGGAAAACATCCAGACCGGGCTGCCTGCCTCAGCACATGGCAAAGTACCGGAAGACCTTTACGAGCTGTTTCCGGTACTGTTTGAAATGCGTAAGCGCAAGGGTGGCAACCTGTCCGGTGGCCAGCAGCAGCAACTAGCGATTGCCAGGGCCTTAGCCACCAATCCAAAAGTACTGTTGCTAGATGAACCAACCGAAGGCATCCAGCCATCCATCATTAAGGACATTGCCCGGTCACTCAAGCAGATTCGCGACCAGCGCGATTTAACCATCATTGTGTCGGAGCAGGTACTCAGCTTTACCATGGATATTGCTGACCGTTTCTTTGTGATTGATAAGGGCCATCTGGTGTATGAAAATCAGCGCGCCAATGTGGATGAAAAAACCATCAGCCAGTATCTGTCGGTTTAAAACAGCTGCCTGATCACCGCAGATGTTTTAAAGCAAGTGTTCAAGTCAGCATCGTATGCGGTGCTGGCTTCTTATGCCTTAGACTTTAGTTTAATATACTGATAAATATAAATAAATAATAAAAATTCATACGTCATACAACGTATTTAAGCCCCCCTGTTTTTATTCAACACTAAGCCTATCGCAGCATGATATTCGCCGGGGATGTTGATGACACCTCATCAGCCTAACCAGTTCCTTTGGCGGATGTCATGTGGCGTTTAATCGGCAAGCCACAGGCAAGCTGCTTAACCCTGCTAAATGTATGAAATAGAGAGAGCAATCATGCGACATGGTGATATTTCAAGTAGCCCGAATACCGTTGGCGTTGCCGTGGTCAATTACAGGATTCCACGCCTGCATAGCAAAGCTGAAGTGCTTGAAAACGCCAAAAAAATCGCCTCCATGCTGATTGGCATGAAGCAGGGTTTGCCTGGTATGGATCTGGTGATTTTTCCGGAATACAGCACCATGGGCATTATGTATGACGCTGCTGAAATGATGGAAACCGCTGCCAGCATTCCCGGTGATGAAACAGCCATTTTTTCCGCAGCCTGCAAACAGGCCAATGTATGGGGGGTGTTCTCCATCACCGGTGAACGGCACGAACAGCATCCGCAAAAAGTACCTTACAACACACTGGTGCTGATTAATAACGAAGGCGAGATTGTTCAAAAGTACCGCAAGGTGATTCCGTGGTGCCCGATTGAAGGCTGGTGCCCCGGTGACCAAACCTATGTATCCGAAGGCCCCAAGGGCTTAAAAATATCCCTGATTATCTGTGATGACGGTAACTATCCGGAAATCTGGCGCGACTGCGCCATGAAGGGTGCAGAGCTGATTGTGCGCTGTCAGGGTTATATGTACCCAGCCAAAGAACAACAGGTGATGATGGCCAAAACCATGGCCTGGGCCAACAACTGCTATGTGGCGGTAGCCAACTGTACCGGTTTTGATGGCGTATATACCTACTTTGGCCATTCCGCCATTGTCGGCTTTGATGGCCGTACACTGGGTGAATGTGGCGAAGAAGAAAACGGCATTCAGTATGCCCAATTGTCCATCCCGGAAATCCGTGATGCACGCAAATACGACCAGGCACAAAACCATTTATTCAAACTGCTGCACCGTGGCTACACCGGCGTTTACAACAATGGTGATGGCGATAAAGGCGTGGCGGACTGCCCGTTCGACTTTTACCGCACCTGGGTACTGGACGCCAAAAAGGCACAGGAAAACGTGGAAAGCTTTACCCGTTCCACCATTGGCGTAGCGGAGTGTCCGATTGGCAACCTGCCACATGAGGGCAAAGAAAAAGAGGCCTGAACAGGCCCACACAATAAGCAACCGGCCTGATCAGGAATACTTGCTCAGGCCAGTCAAGACACAGAGGGTTTAGCGATGCCATTTTTAAATGACTTGATTGAACAAAACAAGCAAAGCATTGCACAACAAAAATATGAACAGGATGGCGTGAAACAGCGCATTAGCCAGTCACGCTTTTTATTTGAACCAGCCAGGGTAATGGCTTTATTGCGGGAACGGATTATTGGGCAGGATGCTGCCCTGCAACAGATTGAAAACATGCTGCAAGTGGTGAAAGCCGACTTTTCCAACCCAGAACGGCCTTTAGCAATCACCCTGATGCTGGGCTCCACCGGGGTGGGTAAAACCGAAACGGTGCGCCTGATTGCCGAAGCCATGTATGGCCGCCCAGATGCCTTTTGCCGTATCGACATGAATACGCTGGCACAGGAGCACTATGCTGCTGCATTAACTGGCGCCCCACCCGGATATGTAGGCAGCAAGGAGGGTACTACCCTGTTTGATATTGAAGCCATTCAGGGCAGCTTTAGCAAACCCGGTATTGTGCTGTTTGACGAACTGGAAAAAGCCAGCACCGAAGTGATTCGCAGCCTGCTGAATGTGCTGGATAGCGGCAAGATGACCTTATCCTCCGGTGCTAAAACGATTGATTTTCGTAACAGCCTGATTTTTATGACCAGCAACGTGGGGGCTAAAACCTTACAGCAACAGTGGAAGCAACCGGTACGCTCTATCAGAAACCTGCTGAAAAGCCGCCATCAGCGCGAAAGTGAATTGATTGATGCTGCCCTGCACCAGCATTTTGACCCGGAGTTCCTTAACCGGATTGACCGCACCCTGTGCTACCAGCGTGTAGGCACGGACTTTATGCCAGCACTGATCGGTATTGAGCTAAAAAAACTGAATACCCGCCTGGCCAGACAGGGACGCACGGTATCACTGGATGACAAGGCCATACGCCACCTCAGTCAGGGCCATGATGCACGCTTTGGTGCGCGTGACCTTGCCCGTAAATTCAGGACACAACTGGAACCGGCACTGGCCAGTTTTATCCTGCAACACCCGGACAGCATGGCACTTACAGTCAGCCTGAAACAGCGTCATCTACATCGCCATCTGCATGTACAGGAGCTTTAGCATGCATCACACAAATACAGAAGACACACGGATAGCTGTAACCCTTTTCACCGCCACACCTTTGGCACACCTAGCCTAACCCATCGAGGACATTGCTATGCAACACATCAAAATCAAACCGGGGGTTCCACTGGCCGAGCAACCAGAACTTGGTCACAATCGCTGGCACCCGGATATTCCCTTCCTGACCACGGTGCAACCGGGCGAAGAAATTCTGGTGGAAAGCCTGGATTTTCTGGATGCACAGATCAAGGATACCGACACGGTAGAAGACGTGGAAAACGTGGACCTGACCCGCGCTCACCCACTGACCGGCCCGTTTTATGTGGAAGGTGCTGAACCAGGTGACCTGCTGGTGATTGACCTGCTGGACATCAAACCGGTTACGCCAATTGGCTTTTCCGGGGTTTTTTCCAAGGCTAATGGCGGTGGTTTTCTGGCGGATTACTTCCCGGATGCCGACAAAGCCATTTGGGATTTAAAAGGCCTGTATGCCACCTCACGGCATATTCCCGGTGTACGCATTGCCGGGCTGACCCACCCTGGTTTGATGGGCTGCCTGCCTTCCATGGACTTGCTAAAAGAATGGAACCGCCGCGAAGGACTATTAGTACCTAAAGGCCAGGCCAACCCGCCAGACCCGCGCACTGCCGTTTTACGTGGAGTAAAAGGTGCCGAATTTGACCGCATGGCTGCCGAGGCAGCGCGTACCGTACCACCACGTGAGCATGGCGGTAATACCGATATTAAAGACCTCTCCTCCGGCACGCGTATTTTCTTCCCGGTGTATGTAAAAGGCGCTGGCTTCTCCATGGGCGACCTGCACTTTTCACAAGGTGATGGTGAAATCGGCTTCTGTGGCGCCATTGAAATGGATGGCGTGACCCGCGTTGGTTTCGACCTGATTAAGGGTGGTATGGCAAAGTACAACATCGACTCGCCTATCTTTATCCCAAGTCCGGTAAAACCCAGCTACGACCAGTGGCTGACCTTTGAAGGCATTAGTGTGGAAAACGGAGTGAATTACTATCTGGACGCTACCGTGGCTTATCGCCAGGCCTGTTTAAAAGCCATCAAGTATCTGGAAAACTTTGGCTTTACCGGCAGCCAAGCCTACATGCTGCTGACTGCTGCACCGGTAGAAGGCCGTATTGGCGGTATTGTGGATATTCCAAACTGTGCCTGTACCATCTCGCTGCCAACCGGCATTTTTGAGCAGGACATCCTGCCTAAAGGCATGTTAAACGAGAAGAAATTCTGGGGCCATGAACGCTAGTTTACGTATGATTTTTGCACTGTTTATTGCATAAAGCTATCTCATTATCTTGAGAACCTCACCCTAACCCTCTCCTAACAGGAGAGGGAACTCTTTCTCCCTCTGGGATGAGCAGCATTGCTGCGCAAGTGGGATGAGGGTTTGTAGTTTATGTTGCTAGCCCCTTATTTAAGAAATTTTCCCCAAAGCAGCACACGGAGAATCCTGATGCCTTTATATGATATTCGCTGCCAGCATTGCGATGGCATTTTTGAAAGAAAACTCAATATTTCCGAGTTGAACACCCTCACCGAATGCAAATATTGCCAGCAATTTACCATGGCGGAACCGCTGTTAACCGGGCGGGTACAATTTCGTAGTGTGGAAAAATGGCGGCCACAAAATAAGGCACAGCAACTGGCTGGGGCTAATGCTGCAGGGCCAGGCACACAAAAGAATGCGGCGCGCAGTTCAGTCCTGCATAACTGTAAAGGGATGAATTGCAGTGTATGTGGCCTCTAAAACCACTTCATGTAGAAGCACATCATTTATAAGCACAGCATGGATTCAATGTATCAAATTTTATGCTTAAGATGCGGCATCGCATGAATACCGCATCCCTGAATCAGGCCTTTAACAGCTATTTAAAACAACGCATTATTTTTGTGTGTTGTTAATCAGGTCGTACTTGATGGTCGGGTTAAAGCCCATTGGCCAGTAAGCCAGTGCTACTGGTGGCCAGAAAATAGAGGCCGGACGGAACTTGGCACGCAATTTACCCTGTTGAATAACTTTGCCATCCTGCTCCAGACGGTAAGGGATACCACCCGCACCACCCCAGGAGAATGGCTTGGTCGTTACAGTACCATCCGGCTTAACAGCAACCGGGCGGCCCATCACATATAACTGGCTTTTAGCCGGGGTAACAAAATGACCTGTGGTGGAACAGCCGGTGCCTAAAGACAAAGCGCTGGCAGCCATTAAACCTAATAATATCTTTTTCAATTTTTTCTCCAGAAATAATAAAAAACAGCGCCTAAAATAATAACAGAGTATTTTTTCAGTAGAAACAGCTATGTATTCAAATATGCTCACATTCAGCGCCTAAATGCCCAGCAGGCTGTTTTATTAAATTTACAATAAGACCAAGGGTGAAATGCTTATAAAACCTGCTTGCCATAGAATTGTCATTTTTGGGGTGGAGAATCGCGTGTATGTACTCCACTTAGAATTTCTTAAATGAGCCTTAATTCTGTTGATACATCTGCTGCATTAAACCAAACTGCAGCCTCACATACCTCCCCTGTACATGCACCACCACACCGTCTGTTTAAACCATTATTTGCCAGCGTGATTATTGCTGCCCTGGTATACATTGGTTTATCACTGTCATCTGATCTGGCGCATGTTCCTTCACTCAGCCTGTTTCCTTTCCTTATGCTGGGTGTAGCCCTGTTTATCGCACTGGGCTTTGAGTTTGTGAATGGCTTTCACGACACTGCCAATGCGGTCGCCACGGTCATTTATACCAATGCCCTGCCAGCCCATGCTGCGGTCATTTTATCCGGCTTTGCCAACTTTACCGGCGTGATGCTGGCCAGCGGTGCAGTCGCCTATGGCATTCTGGCGCTGCTACCTGTGGAGCTGATTCTCAACGTAGGTAGTAGTCAGGGCTTTGCCATGGTATTCGCCCTGCTGCTGGCGGCCATTATCTGGAACCTGGGCACCTGGTCTTTTGGCATTCCGGCTTCCAGCTCCCATACCATGATTGGTTCCATTATTGGCGTAGGCCTGATGAACCAGATTCTGGCACCTGCCGGTATTGCCTCCAGCAGTGTGGACTGGGCGCAAGCCTTAAAAGTAGGTAAAGCACTGCTATTTTCTCCCTTGATAGGTTTTGCAATCGCAGGCATTTTATTTTTACTGTCCAAACTGCTATTTGCCAAAAAGCCGGAGCTGTTTGAACCACCTAAAGGCAAAGAGCCACCGCCATTCTGGATTCGTGGTTTGCTGGTGTTAAGCTGTGCCGGTGTCAGTTTCTTCCACGGTTCTAATGATGGTCAAAAAGGCATGGGGCTCATCATGCTGATCCTGATTGGTATTGTGCCAATGGCATATTCGCTGAATAAGACCATGGATAGCACACAGGTACAATCCTTTGCCGCGTTGTCAGAAAAAACGGCACTGGTACTGTCACCTACGGCACCATCTATTACAGTGGAAGAAGCACGTGCAGTACTCACCCGTTATCAGCAGGACCATCAGGTAACAGCACAGGTTGTACCTGCTATCGCTAAAATTGAAGCAGACCTGGGCCGGGCTGTTACCCGCTATGGCACCTTTGACAAAGTACCGGCTGATGCAACCCGCAACCTGCGTAACGACATGTACCTGGTGAGTGCCAGCCTAAAGCGCCTGGACAAGGACCATGCCCTGCCTGCCATGACACCTGAACAGACAGCGGTGATAAAAGCCAATAGCCACAGTCTGGATCAAACCACACAGTTTATCCCAACCTGGGTAAAAGTAGCCGTAGCGCTGGCACTGGGCTTGGGTACCATGGTGGGCTGGAAGCGTATTGTGGTTACAGTGGGTGAAAAAATTGGTAATTCGCCGCTTAACTATGGTCAGGGCCTGGCCGCACAGCTATCCACCATGGCCATGATTGGTGCAGCTGACAAGTTTGGTTTACCAGTCAGCACCACCCATGTGTTAAATGGTTCGGTAGCGGGTACCATGACGGCCAATAAATCCGGCCTGCAATGGAGCACCATTAAAAGCATTCTGTCGGCATGGGTACTCACCCTGCCGGTGGCAATTACGCTGTCTGCCACCCTGTACTGGATTTTTGTGCAGTTTGTTTAAGCCGGGCTACTTTCAAAAGGGCTGCTCTGAAAAGGGATAGTGCAAAAAGAGATATTTGCAAAATAGAAAAAACATCAGAAACAGAAAACGCCTGACTCCCAGGCGTTTTTTTATGATGCGGCATCACTAAAAAAATGCGCTGGGTACAACTCCCAGCTGCTTTTTAAACATGGCAGTAAACGCACTGGGGCTG
>JASLIR010000423.1 GCA_030152125.1 Alkanindiges sp. | reverse complement strand
TGTTGCTACATATCGTTGGCGCACATTATCTGTACTCCTTTGTGCCGTATAACGACTGGCTGATTCAGCTGTCTGGTTTTGACCTGAACCAGTACTTTGGCTGGCCACGCAACATGTATGACCGTCTGGTGCATTTTGCTTATGGCCTGCTGCTGTTCAAGATCACCGCCGATATCTTTTCTATCAGTTATCCAGGAAACAAAAACTGGAAAATTGCCCTGCTGGCTATCCAGTTTGTGATGGCATCCAGTATGGTGTATGAACTGATTGAATGGGCAATTGCCGTTGGACTATCCCCGGAAGAAGCAGAAAATTATAATGGACAACAGGGCGATATCTGGGATGCGCAGAAAGACATGGCCCTGGCCACGCTGGGTGCCCTTATTGCCTGGTTTTTAACTATTTTCAATCATTCATCAAAGAGTAAGTAATTCATGTCGGTTAAGCTGGATGTGCTGGGTAGTATCAGTGCTGAACAATTTTTTGCCGAATACTGGCAAAAGAAACCCTTACTGGTACGCAATGCCATACCGGAAATTGATGACATGCTGGAACCGGAAGACATTCTGGGTCTGGCACAGGAAGATGGTGTCACTGCCCGCCTGCTAACCCAGCAAGGTACACAGCATGATCAATGGAAACTAAAACGTTCACCACTGGGTCAAAAAGACTTCTCCAAACTACCGAGTTACTGGACGCTACTGGTACAGGCGGTGGATCATTTTTCGGCAGACATCGCCCAGCTTTGGCAACACTTTGACTTTATTCCACAGTGGCGGCGTGATGACATCATGGTGTCCTATGCTCCTAAAGGTGGTTCCGTGGGCCGTCACTTTGACCAGTACGATGTGTTTCTGGTACAGGGTTATGGCCAACGCCGCTGGCAGTTGGGTCAATACTGTGATGACAGCACCCAGTTTATCCCGAATCAGCCTTTACGGCTGCTGGCGGACCTGGATGTATTTTTTGACGAAGTACTTAACCCGGGTGACCTGTTGTATGTACCGCCAAAACTATCGCATTATGGCGTGGCAGAAAACGACTGTCTGACCTTTTCCTTTGGCTTCAGGATGCCGAACGCAGCACAGCTACTGGATCAGCTAACCGATCAGCTTTTACAGGATCAGTCTATCCAGACGCCTATTAGCGACTTAAACCCGCGCCCCTTGCAGTCAGCAGGTGAAGTCAACCCGCAGGATATTGCCTGGTTAAAACAACAACTGATTGACAGGATTCAGCAAGGCGGCTTTTTTGAACAAGCCCTGCTGGGTATTTTAAGCGAGAGTAAATACCCGGATAGCCTGCCGGAAAATGAAAGTTTAAGCCTTGATGAGCTTCAGGATGCACTGACGGACGGTGCCAGCGTGCAACGGGAACCGGCAGCACGGCTGTTATATCTACAGCAGGAAAACTCATTACAGTTCTGGGCTTTGGGTGAAGCCATTGAATGTACCGCCGCACAACAGCCGCTGCTTAAATTATTTGCCGATGGTAAGGTATTAACTTCAGATGACTTCGAGTTGTCCGAGGAGAACCTTGAGCTGATTGGGCGCTTATATGCAAACTCAATACTGCTGATAGACCTGCCACAAGATGAAGATTAAAATAGGCTAAGTAGCCAGGGCTTCTATTAACAATGCCTCTGTTGGTAACCCCTCTTGGCGATCCTCATAAGGCTTGTCAAATTTTATAGATCAGGGACGATCCACTATGACAGAACAGCATATTGACACTCCAGAGCAGGATGCCAATCATCTGGAGTTAAGTAACGAAGCAGCCATCCTGCAATCTGCCATTAAACTGATTGGCCTGGCACGGCGTGACATCATTATTGTGCTGGCGAAACTGCATCCACTGCTTAACCAGCAGGACATCGCCCAGGCCCTGGTCGACTTTATTACCGACTCCCCCAGACGTGAAGTAACTATCCTGCTCAACAATACTGATGACCAGCAACACAGCAACCATGCACTGGTGCGCGTGGCACAGCGCCTGTCACAGGTAAAACTGAAACAGGTAAGCAGCCCGGTTGAGCCGCCGGTAAAAGCCGAAAACTACCTGTTGATCAGTGACCGCAAACATGTACTGCGCATCGATAATGTAGAGCAGCATCATGCCTGGTTAAACCTGGACAATGCCGCCTATGCCAGTCCCTTTGTTGACCGCATCCTGCAGCAATGGCATACCGCACAGGAAATCAGGGAATTCCGCCAGTTTTTACTCTAGGAAAAGCTACCGTAAACCAGGCTAACTGCCTGAATCACTTAATCTCTGACAGTAACCTGGGTGCCCAGCCACCAGGTTGCCCCGCCCTGGTCTTTCACACCGCAACGCTTGTCTGCATCCTCTTTTTTAACCGGTGCCTGTATGGATGTTGCACCAGCATCCAGTGCTTTTTGATAACTAGCGTCTACATCAGGCACATACACATGAATATTTACTTCCTGTGCCGGCCATTCCGGGCCACCATCCGCCAGCATAATTACACTGTCATCTACGCGATATTCGGCATGCTGGATTCTACCCTGCGCGTCCTGCAGCTTAAACAACTCGGTAGCGGCAAATACCTGCTGCAAGAATGCAATAGTCGCAGCAGCATCCTTTAACACCAGATACGGTGACACACTGTTATAGCCTGCCGGTTTATACGAAACACTCATGTCACAAACTCCTTTTTATCTATTTAGTATTTGATTTCATGTAATTTAATACGGTATGGATCGGCCAGCGCATTAAAATAGTCACTTCTGGCCACTTTCCACATCTGGTTATAAAAATGGCTGGTATGAATATTTTCGGTTAACAGCTCACCGGGTTTCAGGTAAAAATGAATCTGCGCATAATTTTTAATTTCTGTGGCCGAATAACGGCTGACCAGATGATGCGCCTTGATTTCGGAAGGGTGTGACAAACCCGCTGCCGCAATCATTTCCGCTAGCGCATGCAGGGTATTGTGATGATAACGGGTTACCCGCACTGACTTATCTTCCACCACCAGTGCCTTCTGGCGTGACTCATTTTGCGTGGCGACCCCGGTAGGGCATTTATTGGTATGACAACTTTGCGACTGGATACAGCCCAGTGCAAACATATAACCACGGGCTGCATTCACCCAGTCCGCACCAATCGCCAGTGTGCTGGCGATATCAAACGCACTAATCACCTTGCCACTGGCGCCAATTTTAATTTTCTCACGTAAATTGGCCCCTACCAGGGTGTTATGCACAAACAGCAAGCCTTCCCGCAATGGCGTGCCTAAATGGTCGGTAAACTCCAGCGGTGATGCCCCAGTGCCGCCTTCTGAACCATCCACGACAATAAAATCCGGGATAATATTGGTTTGCAGCACCGCCTTGATAATCCCCATAAACTCCCAGGGCTGACCAATACACAGCTTAAAACCCACAGGCTTGCCACCTGAAAGTTCACGTAATTGCTGCAGGAAATGTACAAATTCCAGCGGGGTGTTAAATGCAGAATGTTTGGCGGGGGAAATACAGTCACGATCCCGCGATACACCACGTACCTCGGCAATCAAGGGCGATATTTTTTCCTTTGGTAATATCCCGCCATGCCCTGGCTTGGCACCCTGCGATAGTTTTACCTCAATCATTTTTACACTAGGTAACTTGGATTGCTGGGCAAATTTGTCCGGGTCGAAACGCCCATCTAGCGTGCGGCAACCAAAATAACCGCTGCCAATTTCCCATACCAGGTCGCCACCGGCCTCCAGGTGAAATGGGCTGATACTGCCTTCACCGGTATCATGAAAAAAGTGCCCTTCTTTTGCGCCTTTATTTAAGGCCCGAATGGCGTTGGCGCTTAAACTGCCAAAGCTCATGGCAGAAATATTAAAGATGGATGCAGAATACGGCTGGTTGCACTGGTCATTGCCAATGGTGATTCTAAAGTTATTGGGATCACCCACTGGCACCGGACACATGGAGTGCACAATAAACTCATAACCCTGACCGTACACATTTAACAGGGTACCAAAGGGTTTTTCCGCATTTTCCGCCTTGGCGCGCTGATAGACCAGACTGCGCTGTGAACGCGAGAAAGGCAGCGAGTCCTGGTCACCTTCAATCAGGTACTGGCGGATTTCCGGCCGGATACTTTCAAACAGGAAGCGAAAATGCCCCATAATCGGGTAATTACGCAAAATACTGTGTTTGGTTTGCAGGATATCGTAAATACCCAGAAAACTGCCTAAAAAAGCCAGTAATGTCAGGGAGTTCTGTACATCGGAAGAAATAAACAGACCAAGGATATTCTGGCTGATAGGTAATGCAACCAGACTGACAATGGTATAGGCCACACAGACAATCCACACCATATAGCGAAAAACAAAGGTATGGCTGAGATATAGTATTATTTTTTTGAGCATGCCTAGCATAATAAACCCTACTGATCGCTTGTTAATGTTATATCCATTGCAGTACATATTATTTAGATAATAGACGCCAAACCTTGCAGTTTAGCGTCAGGGTGCTACAACGTCGCTTGGTAGGGTTTGATAATAAGTTAGCCGATGCGGCGTTTTAAACCAGTCAATTGTAGAATTCTTGTTGAGATTTCCTCAATCGACATTTCCGATACATTTAAAAAGGGAATCCCTTCGGAAATATAAATACCCTGAATGGCACGCAGTTCCATCTGGCACTGCTGGAAACTGGCATAACGGCTGCCCGCCTTGCGCTCGTTACGAATAGCCACCAGACGTTCCGGCTCAATCATCAAACCAAACAGCTTGTTACGATGCTCCTTTAACACCTTCGGCAAGCGGTTATCATCCAGGTCATCCTCGGTAATCGGGTAATTGGCCACGCGAATACCAAACTGTAGTGCCAGGTAGATTGACGTTGGTGTTTTACCAGAGCGCGATACACCAATCAGGATCAGGTCTGCCATATCATAATGGCGGGTTTTGCCACCATCATCGTTATCCAGCGCATAATGTACGGCATCAATACGTGACTTATAGTTTTCCGAGTCCACATTGCTATGTGCATTGCCTACCAGGGGTGAGGCTTTCACATCGAGCTCCAGCTCAATTTTACTGATCAGGCCTTCAAACACATCCAGATTAATTGCATGCGCGGTATTAATAATTTCCCTTACTGCCGGGTCTACCAGCGTATCGAACACCAAGGGCAAACTACCGTCTTTATGTGCACACTTGTTAATTTGTGTCACAACATCTAAGGCCCTTTCCTCACTGTCAACATAGGGGGCAATTTGAATGTCAAATTCCACATCTGGAAATTGTGCTAATAATGAATGACCTAAGGTTTCCGCAGTAATCGCCGTGCCATCCGAAATAAAAAAAACACTACGCCTCACTATGCTTTGGCTGTCCAATATTTGCTCCTTAAATGTTTGTCTTACGGGCATATTATCTTTATAGTAACCGCATCTTTAATGACTGTCGCCTGTTACTATCCCTCAGGCGATACATTCTTGTATCATTGCTGTGATCCAGTAATGTTTTTTATGTGGAGAGTCGATTTGGAAGCGCGTGTTATAGGCTTGGAAAAGCTTGGAAAAAATGATGTAGAGATCGTGGGCGGTAAAAATGCCTCGCTTGGAGAAATGATTAGCCATCTGGCTGGTGCAGGCGTAAGCGTTCCCGGCGGTTTTGCAACCACTGCACAAGCGTACCGAGACTTTCTGGAACAAAGCGGCTTAAACGCAAAAATTCAGGCCGAACTAAACAAGCTGAATGTAGACGACATTCAAGCCCTGACCGAAACCGGCAAGAAAATTCGTCAATGGATTGTAGACACCCCGTTAACCGCTGAGCTGGAAGCAGAAATTCGCACTGCTTTTGCCGAGCTTTCCAAAGGCAATGCCGACATTGCCGTGGCTGTACGCTCTTCTGCCACCGCTGAAGATTTGCCGGATGCTTCCTTTGCCGGCCAGCAGGAAACCTTCCTGAATATCCGCGGTATTGAAAACGTACTGATTGCAGTAAAAGAAGTCTTTGCCTCGCTATTTAATGACCGCGCCATTGCCTACCGCGTACACCAGGGTTATGCACACCAGCACGTTGCACTGTCTGCCGGTATCCAGCGCATGGTGCGCTCCGAAACCGGTTCTGCCGGGGTCATGTTTACCCTGGATACCGAATCCGGCTTCCGCG
>JASLIR010000297.1 GCA_030152125.1 Alkanindiges sp. | reverse complement strand
CCGCAGGCCATTACCGTGGAAGACTCCATGAGCAATGTGCATCTGTCTGCCGGGCGCAATACCCCGGTGTCGCCAGACCTGCTGTCGGAACCGGACATTATTGCCCGGCTGGCCGAAACCGTACTGCCCGCCAGCACCATCCGCTGGCGCTGGTATGTAGAAAGTTATGACCGCATCCGCGATGCCATTGCCGCCGTGTTTGATAATTTCCATGACTTCAATGTGCGCGTGTACCAGCCGGGCGGGTTCCATTTGCAGCACCCGGCCAATGAACATGAGTGGCGCACTGCCAGCGGCAAAGCCATGTTTTACATTAGCCCGTTAAATGAGGTGTATCTTGATAAGGAACGCAACTTTGCCGCGCAGTTGAAAGACAGTACGGTATATATGTTGATGACCATGCGTTCGCATGACCAGTACAACACCACCCTGTACGGGCTGGATGACCGCTATCGCGGGGTATTTGGCCAGCGCCGTGTGCTGTTTATGAATCAGGCCGATATAGATGAAGCCGGGTTGGCGGCAGACCAGTGGGTGGATATTGAAAGTGTTTATTCCGATCAGGTAAAGCGTGTGGTGCAAAGCTTCCGTATCGTCCCTTACAACATTCCACGCGGCAGCCTGGCCGCCTACTATCCGGAAACCAATCCGCTGGTGGCCCTCAGCAGCCACGACAAACGTGCCAAAATTCCGGCCTCCAAAAGCGTACCAGTGATTTTGCACCCCGGCGCTGCCCCTGCACATTTTGACCTGGGTGAAGCGGTTGAAACAGTGGATAAGCCTGTAGCCACCGCCGTGGAGGCCAGCCATGAATGATCTGGTACAGCAGCAGCATCTGCGCTGCGCCGTTCCGCACGCTAGCAATGATGACAGGCGACTGAGTAACGGGATTGATACCGTCAGTGTACAGCGGGTAAACGCCGGGCAGCAGCAGGCTGCACTGGATCATGTGGTGCAGGAAATGCCGGTGGCACTGGTCTACAACGGTATTTCACATGCGGTGATGATGGCCACACCGACTGACCTGGCGCTGTTTGCCAAGGGTTTTAGTTTGTCGGAAGGCATTTTACCCAGCTTAAAAGAACTGTACACACTGGATATCCAGCATAGCAGCATAGGTATTCAGGTGGAAATGACGATTGCCAGCAGCGCATTTGCCGCCCTGAAACAGCAGCGCCGCACGCTGGCAGGCCGCACCGGTTGCGGGCTATGCGGCATTGAAAGCCTGCAGCAGCTGCATACGGATTTACCGGCAATTAGCACACAGGTACAGGCAAGCTGGTTAGGGCATATCCCGCAGGCAGTTGCGGCATTATCTGCACAGCAAAGCATTAGTCAGGTGACTGGTGGTGCGCATGCTGCAGCCTGGGTGGTGGATGGCGCAATTACTGCCCTGTTTGAAGATGTAGGACGACACAATGCACTGGATAAACTGCTGGGTTATCTGGCAGAGACACAGGCAGATGTTGGCAGCGGCTTTGTGCTGATGACCAGCCGTGCCAGTTACGAGCTGATCCGTAAATGTGCGCAAATGAATATTGGACTGCTGGCCAGCATTTCCGCCCCTACCAGCATGGCGATTGGCCTGGCTAAACAGGCTGGCCTCACCCTAGCCAGCTTCTGCCGTGGCGATGGTTATGTGGTGTATACATGACCATTGAATACAGCACCAGCCGCCGTATTTCCGCCGCACAGTTTATCCAGCTGTTACAGCAAACGACGCTGGGCGGCAGACGCCCTATTGATAATGCCCCCTGCATACAGGGCATGCTGGACAATGCCAGTTTACTGGTGACTGCATGGCAGGATGATATGCTGGTAGGTGTAGCGCGTTCGGTGACGGATTTTTATTATTGCTGTTACCTGTCCGACCTTGCAGTATCCGAACAGGTGCAGGCGCAAGGCATTGGCAGGGAATTAATCCGCCAGACTTTTCTGGCCCTGCAACCGGGCTGCAAGCTGATTCTGCTGTCCGCCCCGCAAGCGGTGGCCTATTACCCGCATATTGGTTTTAGGCAGCATTCCAGTGCATGGGTGATGAGTAGTGTGGATGAGTTAAAGTAAGTACTCTTTGCTTTTACAGTCGTTTGAAACCTGTTTGAGATTATAGAACCGCTGTAAGCTTCGCTTAAATCTTTAATCAAATAGCTCTGGCACATTCTTGTCGCCTTCGGCGACAAGAATGTGCGTGGGGGTTTGGGGGCGAAGCCCCCAAGAGCCCCCTCGCCGAGTTGCCGAAGGCGGCGAGGCGAGAAAAACACCTTATCCTACCAGCCCAGATACTGCTATATAGGGTACTGATAGATGACAGGTTATATAAAGGCAGACTTTACTGGCCTCATCCCGTAAAAGGTTGCACTTTTAATTTTTACAACCATGATCATTCATGCGTTGTTTATATTAAGTACCGTAGGCTGCTGCCTTGGCCCAGCTTATTTGGAGTGTATAGCGCTGGGTTAAAGCCAAGCCTACCCATTTTACTGGTTTTATCAGGCTAACTGCTCACTCACAAAATCAACTGCAACCACGCCAAATCCAGCCAGCGCTCAAACTTGCGCCCCACCTGCGGCATTAAACCCACCTGCTGAAAACCCAGCTTCTGGTGCAGCTTGATCGAAGCAACATTATCAGCATCCACAGCAGCCACCATCACATGCTTGTCCAACTGCCTGGCCTGTTTAATCAGTTCAAGCATCAGGGCCTTGCCAATACCTACCCCGTGCTGTCCTTCCTTCACGTAAACTGAATGCTCAACCGTATGCTGATAGCCATCAAAAGGTCGCCAGTCGCCAAAGGATGCATAACCCAGCACCTCTCCCGCCTCATCAGTAGCCACCAATACGGGATAAGCCTGCGCCTGCCGCTGCTGTAACCAGTCCACCCGGTTTTGCTGGTCAATCGCGGCATAATTCCAGATAGCAGTACTATGCAGCACGGCATGGTTATAAATGGCGGTAATACCTGCAATATCACCTAAAATGGCATTACGTATCAGCATGGTCA
>JASLIR010000270.1 GCA_030152125.1 Alkanindiges sp. | reverse complement strand
AATACTGTTTATAGAAAGTCAATTTTATCATTCATAAATTATTTAATAATTTTTTTTAAATTGCCAGCTAAGAAACCAGCATGGTTCGCATATGGTACAAATCAAAAGCCCAAAAAGTGGCTTGCGTAGCAAGCCACTTTTTGGAGCGGGGCTGGAGGGCTACCGTCCTCCAAACCTCCCATAAAACATATAATAAAATGAATTTATTGGAATTATGTGCCAAGTTGGCGCATATGGTATGAAGCCCCCAACGACTATTAAATTTTCGGCTGCTGTAGGCAGCCGAAAATTTGGCTTTTGATTTTTATAAAAATATGTCCTCGTCGCTTGAAAGCCAAAGGCGCAACAATCGCCTTCGCAAGCGATTGTTGCGCAGATTTGCCAATTTAGCGGCAATAAAAAAGCAGCTTTATAAGCTGCTTTTCTTTGAACTTAACTAGTATGCTTAGGCCGTTGCTGCTGCACGTGGTCGTGGCTGAGCCTTGTTGCCATGACTCGGGTCAATGGCACGTACCGCAGGAGATTTAGCCAGATAGTCCAGTGCCTGCTCGGTGCTGCCTTCTTCTTCCGGGTGGAAGCTTGGGGAAACCCAGCGCAGGGTTGCCTTGGTCAGGAAGCTCAGGGTAGGCAGGTTATCCATTTTACGGCCAGTCAGCTCAAACTCTAGCAGTAACGGCAGCAGGCTTTTCTTCATCAGCTTTTGTACCTGCTTGTCGCTATCCTGCTTACCCAGGCCGCGGCCCCCTTCGGCCAGCAGGTAAACAAATAGCGGGAATACAATTGCCATCAGTACCTGACGTGATGCATAAAAGCCATATTTGTTTTGCACCAGATGCTGGTACAGGTCAAATGCCACGTTGCGGTGTTCAACTTCTTCTGCCAGATGCCAGCGGAACAAGTCGGCAATCACCGGGTCAGCCAGATCCCAAGTTTTGTTATCCAGGCTCCATTGACCAATCACACCAGTAAAGTGCTCAATGGCAGCAATAATGCCAACACGCAATACCAGCCAAGGATATTCCAGTTGCTTGATTTGCAGTGCTTTAATACCCAGCGGTGCTTCACCGAGAAGGCTTTCAAACAGCCAGTTTACCCGGCTTAACAATGGTTCTAATTCGTAATTATGCTGTTCCAGAAACTCATGTGTCTTGCAATGCGCACGGGCATGCATCGCTTCCTGACGGATAAAGCCAACCACATCCTCTTTAAGAACAGGATCGGTCACATAAGGTAATACTTTGTTGTACACACGGCAAAACCAGAATTCGCCAGCTGGCAGAAACAGGTTAATGCCATTGACCACATGTGAAGACAGTGGGTCATTTGGAATCCAGTGAATCGGTGAGTTTGAAAGGTCAAACTGGACTGGTCTGGCTACAAGCTTGTGATGTTCAACGGCAGCATTCATACTTAAGTTCCTTGCATCTCTACATCTGACATCTCTACATCTGGCATCTCTGCATGTGATAGCAACCCAAGTTGCATCAATCAAAGTGCATGGCGTAAGCGGATAATCGTGCTTACGGTTTCCTGTGCAATGTAGAGACACATGTAACGTTTATTCGATTCAATACTAAACGCTGTGGTTTAAAAAGCTTTAGCAAATCAGGCCAACTTTTAGCGACGGATGTGCTTTTTAGACAATTTGAGCAAGTTTTTTGTTAATTTATGGTGCTTTTCATAAAACTGTAAATTTTCAATACCTTGTTATTATTAAGCGGTGTTTTACAGCCATATTATGCAGTGTTAATAGTCTCTAGCTGATATTTATAGTGCATCATTTTGCCTACCTGCACCATTATCAGGCGGGCAAAATCAGGCAGGCAAACTTTCGTGCATATGCTTGCGGTACTGGGTGGGGCTAAGGCCATACTGGCGTTTAAAGGCCTGGCTAAATGCTGTTTCGGAAGAGTAGCCCACTTTCTCACTGATACGCGCCACGCTTAAATCATTTTCGCGCAGGTTCCACGCGGCCAGTCTTAAGCGCAGGGCCGATAAGTAGGCCAGCGGTGTTTCGCCCATTTTTTCATTAAAACGTTCGGCAAAGGAAGAACGCGACATATGCGCCAGCACCGCAAGGTCGGCCACTGTCCATGACACATGCGGTTCGGCATGGATGGCACTAAGCACCGGGGCCAATTGCGGGTCGCGCAGGGCGGTCAGCCAGTTATCGGAACCTTCCGGTAGCTGCTCAATATAATCACGCACACATTCAATCAGCAGCATGTCTACCAGACGGTTCATCAGGGTATCGCGTCCAGGTCGGGTACGTTCGGCTTCCAGTGCCAGAAACTGCAGGCCGATTTTTAGCCATGGTGGTGCGCCTTCACCCATGGCATTCTGGATAAACATGATGGGGGGCAGGGCAGACAGCAGCGGCCGTGCCATTTCAGTATCCATGTTGCAACGGATGCTTAAAATCAGGCAGTTGGCACGGGTGCCATCACCAATTTTTACCGGGTCATGCCGGTGTCCCTTAAATTCGGCCAGCAGGTCGTGTGGGGGGATGACCCAGGCATGCGGTGAAGAAAAATACAGGTGATGTTCCAGACCGGACGAAATAATGATGATGTCGCCACCCTGTACCTGCTGGGCCGGCTGGTTTTGCAACTGCACCAGGCAGTGACCAAACAGGATGATGTGAAACGCCACCTGGCCTTGCGTGTCCAGCTTGATATGCCAGTCTTCATGGCCGGTGACATACACATATTCGGCATGGCTCATGTGAATATCATCAAAAATTTTACTTAAAGCATCCATGACAGGCTCGAATCTGGATTTGCTGGGTTTTATAGCGAAAGAATCACGGTATAGCAAATAATTCTGTTTGCAAAGTGCGGCTGGGGACGCTGACATAGGTTTTTTGGACGCTGACAACTGGAACAAACAGTAACAATCGTCAATCATATTACGGATAAGTTAGAGTTAGGAGTAGATCAACATGAATGCCAATACCCCAATTGCCATGTTGAAAGATCAAGCAGCTGAACCTAAAAAGTATAAAGACCCTAAAAGATTCCTGTGGCTGTTAAGCCCAGCCTTACCTTTTATTGGATTGGTGGCTGCGACCGGCTATGCTCTGGCACCAAAAAAATTACGTGGTCTGGTACTCACCGGCCCTGTGGTATTGCACGGCATCATTCCAGTGATTGACAAACTGATGGGTGCTGATGGTGATAATCATCCAGAAGATGCTATTAAACAGCTGGAAAAAGACCCTTACTATATGCGTATTGTTAACGCATATATTCCGTCACAATATATAGCGACCATGGTTGCTGGCTATGCCGTAAGCCGTAAGGGCACGCCGTTAATCGACCAGATTCTGATGGGGATGTCCATCGGCGCGGTAAACGGGATTGCACTCAATACCGCGCATGAGCTGAGTCACAAGTCTGAAAAAATATATCACTACATGTCGCACATGGCATTGCTGCCAACCGGTTATATCCATTTCCGTGTTGAGCATCCGTATGGCCACCACAAGCGTGTAGCTACCCCGGAAGATCCTGCATCGTCGCAAATGGGTGAAACATTCTGGCAGTTCTGGCCGCGCACCGTGATTGGCAGCTTTAAATCGGCCATTGAAATTGAAACCCGCCGTTTGCAGCGTAAAGGCAAGACGTTCTGGTCAGTAGATAATGAGCTGCTGCAAGGCTGGGCCATGGCTGCTGCTTTCCATGGCACCATGATTGCCCTGTTTGGCCGCCGTGTGATTCCGTTCCTGATAACTCAGGCAGTGTATGGCTTTACCCTGTTTGAAGTGATTAACTATCTGGAGCACTATGGCTTAAAACGCCAGAAGCTGGAAAATGGTAACTATGAACGTACCATGCCGGAGCATAGCTGGAACAGCAACAGCATGGTAACCAACCTGTTCCTGTATCAGTTACAGCGCCATTCTGACCATCATGCATACCCAACCCGTGCATTCCAGGCCTTGCGTCATTTTGAAGATGTACCGCAACTGCCGGCTGGTTATGCGTCGCTGTTACTGCCAGCCATCATTCCAGGCTGGTGGTTTAAACTGATGGACCAGCGTGTGGTGGATAACTACAAGGGTGACCTGAATAAAGCCAATGTACATCCAAAAGCCCGTGCGCGTCTGTTTGCCAAGTATGGTGTGGTGGATCAGTCGCTGAAGCAGGATGCCGCCGTGGAAACCGAGAAAGCTTAATATATTCTTAATATATTGTTTTCTACAGCCCGCTATTTTTATAGCGGGTTTTTTTATGCCGGATTTTTGTTATGGTGGTTGTATGCCGCTGCCTTAGGGCAGTAAAAATAATAAGCGAACAGGATTTATGACGATGGAATCGAGCATCATGGTACAGCTGTTACCATTTGCACTGGCACTGGTAATGATGGGCCTGGGTTTTGAGTTAACGCTAAAGGACTTTGCCCGTGTTGCCCAGCACCCCAAAGCAGTGATTATTGCACTGTTTTGTCAGCTGGTGGTGCTTACAGGCATCGCCTTTATCATTACCAGGGCGCTAAATCTTCCCCCATTACTGGCAGTGGGCATGATGCTGCTGGCGGCCTCGCCCGGCGGTGCAACCGCTAATTTATACAGTTTTTTATTCCGTGGCGATGTTGCCTTAAATATCACCCTTACTGCCATTAACTCCATACTGGCTGCATTTACCTTGCCGCTGGTGGTGAACTGGGCCAGCCGCTATTTTTTAAACAGTGATGAGCAGATTGGCTTGCAGTTTTCCAAGGTATTACAGGTGTTTGTGATTGTAATTGCACCGGTAGCAATAGGGATGCTGATCCGGCATTATGCAGTGAACTTTGCCAAACGTATGGACAAGCCGGTCCGTATCTTCTCGGTCATATTGTTGCTGATTGTGGTGGTGGGTGCATTGCTAAAGGAAAAGCAAAACCTGATGGGCTATGTGTTGGATGTAGGCGTGGCAACCTCACTGTTTTGTATTATCAGTCTGGCGGTGGGCTACTTTGTGCCGCGCTGGTTTGGTATATCCGAAGCCCAGGCGCGCGCCAGCGCATTTGAAGTGGGTATCCATAATGGAACACTGGCGCTGACCATCGCCTTAAGCCTGATGAATAACCCCACGGTTGCTATTCCTGCCGCTGTTTATTCCATTTTAATGTTTGTATATGCGGTGGTTTTTGGCCTGATTATTACCCGGGTAAAGCCTGCAGTTGCTGTGGGATGACCGCTTTGCCTAGCCTGTAAGCAGCGATTTGCAACAGGCTATATATGAAAACTGAAAAATAGACTATAATTTGCGCTTGTTTTTTGTCTGATAGATCAGTGCACATTATGCATTACCCTAAAGCTTACGATGTTATTGTGATTGGTGGTGGCCATGCCGGAACAGAGGCTGCCCTTGCTGCTGCGCGTATGGGGCGCCAAACCCTGTTGCTGACACATAATATTGAAACCTTGGGGCAGATGAGCTGCAACCCGGCGATTGGCGGGATTGGCAAGTCGCATCTGGTGCGCGAAATTGATGCGCTGGGTGGTGCCATGGCACTGGCTGCCGATAAAGGTGGTATCCAGTTCCGTATATTGAACGGGCGTAAAGGTGCGGCAGTACGCGCTACCCGTGCGCAGGCAGACCGTGTACTGTACAAGGCGGCTATTCGTGCCACGCTGGAAAACCAGCAGAATCTGGATATTTTCCAGCAGGCCGCAGACGACCTGATTGTGGAAGGTAATACCGTTAAAGGTGTTGTGACCCAAATGGGTGTGCGCTTTGATGCACGTTCCGTGGTACTTACTACCGGTACTTTCCTGGGTGGCGTGATTCATGTGGGCCTGGAGCAGTCGCGCGGTGGCCGTGCCGGTGATCCACCTTCGATTGCTTTGGCGCAGCGCTTGCGTGAGCTGGAGTTGCCGGTTGGTCGCTTAAAAACTGGTACACCACCACGTATTGATGCGCGTACGGTTGATTTTTCCGTGATGCTGCCACAACCTGGTGATACCCCAACCCCGGTGATGTCCTTTATGGGCGATGTGTCCATGCACCCGCAGCAAATTAACTGCTGGATTACGCATACCAACGAACAGACGCATGACATTATCCGTAGTGGTCTGGACAGATCGCCGATGTATACCGGTGTGATTGAAGGGGTAGGGCCACGCTATTGCCCTTCCATTGAAGACAAGATTCACCGTTTTAGTGACAAAGACAGTCACCAGATTTTTATTGAGCCGGAAGGCCTGACCACCCACGAGCTGTACCCGAATGGTATTTCTACCAGTTTGCCATTTGATATCCAGTTCAAATTGGTGCGTTCCATTAAGGGTATGGAAAATGCGCACATCCTGCGTCCGGGCTATGCTATTGAGTACGATTATTTTAATCCGCAAAACCTGAAGCCAACGCTGGAAACCAAGTCGATTAATAACCTGTTCTTTGCCGGGCAGATTAATGGTACGACAGGTTATGAAGAGGCAGGCGCACAGGGCTTGCTGGCTGGTTTGAATGCGGCACGCCGTGCGTGGGATCAGGAAGGCTGGACACCAAGCCGTGACCAGGCTTATATGGGTGTGCTGGTGGATGACTTGATTACCCTGGGTACCAAGGAACCGTACCGCATGTTTACCAGCCGTGCCGAATACCGCCTGATGTTGCGTGAAGACAATGCCGACCAGCGCCTGACGGCTATTGGCCGTGAGCTTGGCCTGGTGGACGACGAGCGCTGGGCGCATTTCTGCAACAAGATGGAAAGCATTGAGAAAGAAACTGCACGCTTAAAATCGCTGTGGGCGGCACCAAGCAACAAGCTGGGCCAGCGTTTTATTGAAAGTACAGGCGAAGTGCTAAGCAAGGAAAATTCAGCCTTTGATTTGTTAAAGCGCCCGAATGTTACCTTTAGCCAGATTGCTGAACTGACAGGATCAGAAGTGTCCCAGTTGGTAGGCGAGCAGATTGAAATTGCCGTGAAGTATGCCGGTTATATTGACCGCCAGCATGATGACGTGGCGCAGTTGAAAAAGATGGAAGAGACCCTGCTGCCTATCGATTTTGACTATGATGCAGTGTCAGGCCTGTCGCGTGAAATTACCCAGAAGCTGAAAAATATACGTCCTGCCAGTCTGGCACAGGCTGGCCGTATTCCGGGTGTTACACCGGCTGCAGTACATTTGCTGCTGGTAACATTGAAGAAGCAGGGTTTAAGACGCGCCAGCTAAGTGATGGCGTACTGATATCAAAAACAAAGCCCGCATATGCGGGCTTTGTTTTTATAGGGTTTAGGCTTGTTCTACTTTATTTTCCAGTCTGGATAAATCTGCCAGAGAGCTTTCTCTTTTGGCCCTGGCCAGCTATCAAGATCAAGGCACCTGCCATTCCAGTTCACGCAGCATTTCTGCCAGCTTGATCATGGGCAGGCCCATCAATGCCGTAAAATCATCACCCTGCATGCTGTCAAACAGGCTAATCCCCAGGCTTTCCACCTTAAAGCTGCCAGCACACTGGAAGGGTTGGTCATAAGCTACGTAACGTTTGATTTCCTGTTCATCCAGCTGACGGAAGTGCACGGAAAAATGGCAGAGCTCAATGCGCTCATAATCCAGCTCGGTACATTGCACGCTAACTGCTGTTTCAAAGTGCACCAGTTTTCCTGCGCTTAAACGCAACTGCTCAATGGCCTTGTTGGCTGTACCGGGTTTCCCCAGAAAAATATCCGGCTGGTTATCGCGCCATACCACCTGGTCAGCACCGATGACAATAGCATGCGGAAACTGGGTAGACACGACCGATGATTTTTGACGGGCAAGACGGCGTGCCAGATCCTGTGGCGATTCACCATCCTGCGGCGACTCATCCACTTCTGGAGAAATCACGTCAAACGGTACATTCAGGCGGGTCAGTAACTGACGGCGCGTACCAGAGGTGGAAGCAAGGATAATAGGGGCTTTATATGGCATAACGGCGTAAAATATCTAAAGAAACGTAGTCCAAAGCACGCTCATGGCAAGACTGGAGCTTGATCGGCGGGGCAAACCCGGCGTCATAAGCTTCTTTCCAGCGAGTCACGCAGATGCACCAAAAGTCGCCTGGCTGTAAACCGGGAAACCCGATTTCCGGCAGTGGCGTGCTTAAATCATTTCCCATGTTCTGGGAAAAAGTTAAAAATTCTGATGTCATTTGAGCACATACAGTATGCTGCCCTAAGTCATAAGGCCCTGTATGACAAAAGCCATCCCTGAAGAAACCTGTAATTGGGTCGTAGCAGCAACTCGCTAAACGCTCCCCCAGTACATTCCGAATGTTCTGTGCGGGAATAGGATTAATGGACATTTTTATACATAATCCGATTCATGTAGGCATCTTTTAAATTTTAGCAATTATTTGATTAGTATTGCTATACATTTTACAGCAATTTTTTGAAGGGAAAACCGCTCAAGCCATGAAGCCTGAGCGGATTGAAAGATAGACTATCTTAGATTAAAGGCAAAAATATTAGTAGGTGTAGAAATGTAAAGGAGACCATTTGCTGAAATTGCTAATCGCCCGGTTTTTTTGCTGTGCCAGACAGGCATGTGAGTTGTTTTGTCTAACGCATAGGTACCAGAATCAGTGCTTATAAAT
>JASLIR010000257.1 GCA_030152125.1 Alkanindiges sp. | reverse complement strand
TCTGCCTGAAAGTTTATCTGATTGTTATTATCATTTGCTGTTCAATAATTTACTCGCCAAAAGCGGCTTTTTTTCTTAAGCTAATGGCAAGTTAATTTATTATGTGCCAATACTGCAATGTGTGTCGGTTGACACATTGATTGCAATTGTGCCAAGGGAGTAGCCAACATGAAAGGCGACAAGCAGGTTATTGTTCATTTGAACAATGTGCTGTATAACCAGCTCACCGCGATTAACCAGTATTTCCTGCATGCACGCATGCTAAAAGACTGGGGTATAGACAAGCTGGGCCAGCATATTTACAAAGAATCCATTCACCAGATGAAGCACGCTGACAAGATCATTGAACGCATTCTGTTTCTGGAAGGTTTGCCGAATCTGCAACAGCTGGGCAAACTGCATATTGGCGAACACACCAAGGAAATCTTGCAATGCGACCTGCGCATGGCAAAGGACTCCCATAAAACACTGAAAGCTGCAATTGCCTATTGCGAACAGGCTGCCGACTTTGTAAGCCGCGACCTGCTTACCGGCATTACTGCCGAAGAAGAAGAATATATTGACTGGACCAGCACACAACTGGACCTGATTGAAACCATTACGGTGGAAAACTTTATTCAGTCACATATTTCTGATTAAGTGATGCTGTTCAGGATACAAGCTGGCAATCGCCAGCTTTTTTATTGTAGAAAATCAGCGGCAAAAAAAAGCCCGCGGGGGGGCGGGCTGAAGGGGGTTTTCTGTCTTGGGGACAGTTTTAATATTAGAGAACTCATCAAATTCTGTCTGTTGGTTACATGTAGCACCTTGTAACCAGCGTGAAACCATTTGCTACTTTGCGTAATCTATCACATAAATCGCAACTTTAGACAACTTTATTTAAGCCTGATGACAAACGGCATACCGTTGGTCTGAATGAATCAAGCTGACCGACTTAATAGACTTTTCAAATACATAACAACAATTGCGCGTTTATGGCTTGAGTCCTGTGCTGGTTAAGTTACCATGAGCACAACAAGATACAACAACCATGGAACATACTGTGCAAGACGTTTCCGCCATCCAGCGCCTGCTCTTACTTGCCTTATTCACGGGCCTCATGCTGCTTAGCTTTCAGGTCCTGAAATTTTTTATTATTCCAGTGGTTTGGGCGGCTATTCTGGCCTATATCACCTGGCCTATTTACCAGCGAATTTTAAGGTTATGTGGACAGCGCGAGAACATTAGCGCCTTGTTAATGACTCTATTGCTACTGCTGGTCATTGGCGTGCCTTTGATTGTGTCCATCTTTATGCTGCAACAGGAAGGCCGCAACCTGTTTATGAACATCCAGCGCCAGCTATATGCGGGTGGGCTGGAAATCCCTGATTTTCTGCGCAACCTGCCTTTAGTGGGTGCAGAAATTTCCCGCTGGGTTGAGCAGTTAAATGACGATCCACGCGAAGTCGCACAAGGCTTTAAACTATGGATGCAGGCACACATCGGTTACGGCAAGCTGGTATTTAACGAAATTACCCGCAATGTGGTCAAAATGTCCTTTGCCATTCTTACCCTGTTCTTTTTTTACCGGGATGGGCATGCCATTCTGGAGCAGGTCCGTTCCGCCCTGAACAAGGTAATAGGTTACCGCGTACATGCCTACCTGCACGCCATAGGCGAAACCACCCGTGCTGTGGTGTACGGCATTGGCTTAACGGCACTGGCGCAATCCCTTCTGGCCGGAGTTGGTTACGTAGTGGCAGGCACCCCTAACCCGATGGTACTTACCCTGGTCACCTTCCTGCTGGCACTGATTCCCTTTGGCACCCCAGTGGCCTGGGGTGGGGTCAGCATCTGGCTACTGTCTCAGGGTCATACCTGGGAAGCGGCTGGCCTGGCAGCATGGGGCTTATGTGTGGTGAGCTGGATTGACAACATTATCCGTCCACTGGTGATTTCCGGCGCCACCCGCATCCCTTTCCTGTTAATCATGTTTGGTGTACTGGGTGGTTTGGCCAGCTTTGGTATGGTGGGCCTGTTTATCGGCCCGGTAATTCTGGCAGTGTTACTGGCGGTATGGCGTGAATGGCTACACCAGAAAATCAATGAACCGGAGCAGCCCGAACTGTTTGAGGAACACCAGATCAAACCATTGCATCCCCCGCAATAAACTGCAGCTAATCACTAAGGCAGGTCATCTATTAAGCCAGATTGCTGATAAAACCGGATAATTTTGCTTGGGAAGTGTTTAGCAAGCTTACTCTACAAGTGGCTAGCGCCCGACTGCATGAATCGGGCGCAGACGCGCTCCTTCACGTATTGGCAACCATCACTGCATATCTCGTTATCATAAGCCTGCTGCTCCTTACAATGACTTTTAGAGGGGCTGGCAGTCTCTGCTCACGATGGCGAGCTATCTGCTCATGCCCATTTATTTGATGACCCGCTCTAAATCAGCCGCTATATCTTCTATGGGCCTAAACGGCATGCACCGGGTAGCGCATAACACAATTATACTGCTGCTCCAGTTCAGTCAGCTGCCGTTCTATTTTCTGGTCCCATACCGGGTTTTCACCAATTGTCTCCTGTAAAAACTTCAGCAATGTATTTATTTTTATGGAGTTTCGCTGGCTCTGGCGATACGCCACAGAAATGTACCCCCCGGATGGACTATATTGCGGCAAAACGATCTGCAACTCCCCGGAGGCAATTTTATCTGGGGCAATAAAGGTAGGTAAAATGGCCAAGCCAAGTCCCTGCATTGCACCAGCCATTAATACATGCGCACTATTGGTCCGCAAACGGGGCTGAATCCTGAATGGCTCATGCCGCTGATTAACCGGCAGCATGAGTATGCCATTTGGCTCCCTGTTAATATAAAGCAAGCCCTGATGCGTATGCAGCTCGGATGGATGCTGTGGCATACCTGCCTGCTGTAAATAAGCCGGGCTGGCACACAGTACATGCAGGTTACGGGCAACAGGCTGAATAATCAGGTTGGGATCTTTCATTTGCCCCAACCTGATGGCGGCATCAAAATTTTCATCCGCCAGGTTAACAAACTGATCGCTTGCCTC
>JASLIR010000197.1 GCA_030152125.1 Alkanindiges sp. | reverse complement strand
AAAGCACGGTTAAATAAACAATTAAGCCAGTCAGTCTTAATAGGGTCTGTTGACATTTCATATGCAGACTGCGTTGCAGGCTAAAATTGATTCAAACAAGGCATGAAACGTAGCCAATGGTGAGCCCTTGGCAAGTTTCATAACGAAGTTTGAAAAAATTTTAGCCACAACCCGAAGGGACAGGGACGTTTTTTGACGCTGCTGCGTTATGAATTGCTCATTTAGAATGACTAAATATTGCAATTCATGCCTTGCATCATCTAAAAAACGTCCACTGTCGCAACTCATCTGAATTGTCAACAGACCCTAGCACCCAAGCCCTTACGCAACACACAAATGGCAGCTAAAAAGACCCGCCATGTATTTTTTCCACACAGAAACTGCCACATGACATCCAACAGGGCAGCGTTTTAGCGTAACATTCAGGCTTCGCGCCATGCTTGGTAAATAAATAATAGTTGGTGGATAGATTAATGGAAAACAGCATGCCTCCGTTTGTACTGGTTGATGGGTCTTATTTTTTATACCGGGCATTTCATGCCCTGCCACCCTTAACAACCTCAACCGGCATCCATACCAATGCGGTGCGTGGCGCGCTGTCGGCCCTGCAAAAACTGATGCGCCGGGTACAACCCACCCATATGGCGGTGGTATTTGATACCCCGGAGCCAACTTTCCGGCATGAGCTGTCTGCCGACTATAAGGGCGACCGTCCTTCCATGCCGGACGAGCTGTCCATGCAGGTGCCTTACCTGCACGGCATTATTCGTGCGCTGGGCATTCCGCTACTGGTGTTACCCGGTGCCGAAGCAGACGACCTGATTGGCACCCTGACCAAACGCGCCTGTCAGGAAGGACATAAAGTACTGATTTCCACTGGTGACAAGGACATGGCACAGCTGGTGGATGACTGTGTCACGCTGGAAGACAGCTTTAAGGAACGTGTGCTGGACCGCGATGGCGTGTTTGAAAAATTTGGCGTATGGCCACACCAGATTATTGATTACCTGACCCTGATGGGCGATGCCTCCGATGGTATTAAAGGGATTCCCGGCGTAGGCACCAAAACTGCCGCCAAGCTGTTACAGGAATACGGGAACATTGCAGGCATCCTGGCTAATCTGGACAATATTAAAGGCAAGCTGGGCCAGAACATCCGTGAACATCAGGGTGGTATTCCGCTCAACCATCAACTGGCCAGTATTGTCTGTAACTTGCCATTGAACCTGGACTGGCACGACCTGAAACTGGGCAACTCCAACGTCAACGAATTGCGCCGCCTGTATACCGAACTGGAATTTAGAACCCAGCTACAGTCACTGGAACATCCCAACAACCCGGACAATATCGCTGCCCGTGGTGAAACCACGCCTTCCGGTAGTGCTGCTCCTGCCCCAGACAGTACACTGGACAACACCCTGGAAAGCCAGGCGGAACAAACCAGTGGTGATGACAAACTGGGTGCAGCCACCTATCACACCGTACTGGAACAGGCACAATTTGATGCCTTGCTGGCACGCCTGCAACAGGCCAGCCATTTTGCAGTGGATACCGAAACCACCAGCCTGGATTACCGTCAGGCACAAATTGTCGGAGTATCCTTTGCACTGGATGCACAGGAAGCCTTTTATATTCCACTGGCACACGATTATCTGGATGCCCCTGCCCAGCTTGACCGTGAAACCGTATTGTCAGCGCTTAAGCCAGTGCTGGAAAATGCGGATATTGGCAAAATTGGCCATCATTTAAAATACGATGCGCATGTATTTGCCAATCATGGCATCGCCTTAAAAGGCTGGATTTTTGACACCATGCTGGCCTCCTACATTTACAATGCCAGTGCCACCCGGCACGGCATGGACGATGTAGCACGGGTTTACCTGAGTCACCTGACCACTACTTTTGAAGACATCGCCGGTAAAGGCGTAAAACAGCTGACCTTTAACCAGATTGCACTGGATAAAGCTGCGCCTTATGCCTGTGAGGATGCACACGTCACTTATCGCCTGTACGAGGTATTTAGCCGCAAACTGGCTGAGTACCCGGAGCTGCAAAACCTGCTTGCCAAGGTAGAGCTGCCCGTGGCGCAAGTGCTGACCAGTATGGAAAGCAACGGTATTCAACTGGATACCGGATTTCTGGCACAGCTGGGCGATGAGTTCCTGGAGCAGATACAAAGCCTGGAACAGACCGCCATTGAGCTGGCTGGTGAGGCCTTTAACGTTTCCTCCCCCAAGCAACTGGGTGAAATCCTGTTTGATAAAATGGGCATTGCCGGTGGTAAGAAAACCGCCAGCGGACAGTATGCAACCGGTGAAAGCATCCTGGAAAAAATTGACCACCCGATTGCGGCGACGATTCTGGAATACCGTAGCCTGGCCAAACTTAAAAGTACCTATACCGACCGTCTGATTGACCAGGCCGATGTCACTACCCATCGTGTGCATACCAGCTATCATCAGGCCATTACCGCTACCGGGCGTTTGTCATCTACTGACCCTAACCTGCAAAACATTCCGATTCGCGGGCAAACCGGGCGCCAGATTCGCCGTGCCTTTGTGGCACCAGAAGGCCGTGTGTTGCTGGCTGCGGATTACTCGCAAATTGAGCTACGCCTGATGGCGCATTTTTCACAGGATGAAGCCCTGCTGTCCGCCTTCCGTGCCGGACGTGACATTCACCAGGCCACAGCTGCCGAGGTACTGGGTATTGCGCTGGAAGAGGTAACCGCTGACCAGCGCCGCCAGGCCAAGGCGATTAACTTTGGCCTGCTGTATGGCATGTCCTCCTTTGGCCTGTCCAAACAGCTCAACCTGAGCCGTGGCGAAGCGCAAAGCTATATCAACCAGTATTTCAGCCGCTACCCCGGTGTATACGAGTATATGCAGCGTACCCGCCAACTGGCATCGGATCAGGGCTTTGTACAAACCCTGCTGGGTCGCCGCCTATACACCCCGGATATTCATGCCCGTAACATGATGATTCGGCAGGGCGCCGAACGTGCCGCCATTAATGCACCCTTGCAGGGTTCGGCTGCAGACATTATCAAGCTGGCCATGATTCAGGTGGACAAGATACTGCCGAAAGACCAGGCGCTCATGCTGCTACAGGTACATGACGAACTGGTATTTGAAGTAGATGCAGCCATTGCCGATGAACTAACGCCGCAACTAAAAGCCGTGATGCAGGATGTGATTACAATTGATGTACCGCTGATTGTGGATGTAGGGCGTGGCAATAACTGGGATGAGGCACACGATTAGTGCCCTTACGATGTTGTTAAGGGAGCGCGAGGGACTTCGTCCCTCGCGCTCAATGCAAAAACAGCCTTTGCTTGCAAAGGCGGTTTTTGCGCTTTTATACTTTATGAAATAACAATCGGTATAGTCAAACCACTGAACTTTGCGTACAGACACAGGAAGCCGTATTGTTTTGGGTGGTTCGGAGGACGCAGTCCTCCGAACCCTAGCAAAAATCGCCTTCGCTTGCGAAGGCGATTTTTGCGCCTTTGGCTTTACGAACAACAACGACATATTTTTTATCAAAATCAAAAGCCAAATTTTCGGATGGCTATGCACC
>JASLIR010000167.1 GCA_030152125.1 Alkanindiges sp. | reverse complement strand
TGACCCACCAGGCCCACCAGGCCTTCATTGGTACTCAGCGAGACAATCCCCACCGATTCGTTTTTCAGTCCCTTGGAGGCCATCAGTACATAGCGCTGGTTGCGCTCATCCAGCAGGTACACCGAACATACTTCGGAGTCCATGGCCTTGGCCACCAGCTGCACCATGACTTCCAATGCCTCGTGCAAACTGGCCGCCGCATCCACTTCCTGAACGATGCGTCTTAAACTATCCAGTTGCATTGCAGACATAGACTATTCTCCATGGGGGTTGTGGATCATCTGTGATGATCCGGAGTTGCTGTACTTCTTGTAAGCAAATAACGTTGTAAGCAAATAGCGTGTAGCCAAACAACGATCATGTAAGCAGGCTAGCGCTTAAACGGCAGCCCTTTACATAGTTCCATCAGGGCTTTGCGGTATACATCGCGTTTAAAGGCAACCACCTGGGTAAGCGGATACCAATAACTGACCCATGTCCACTGGTCAAACTCGGCCGGCTGGGCGGCATCCAGCTTGATCAGCTCGCTGGGTGCCTTTAACTGTAGCAGGAACCATTTCTGTTTCTGCCCAATACACACCGGGTTGGTATCCTGCCGGATATAGCGGTGCGGCAAACGATAGCGTAACCAGCCTCTGGTTTGTGCTAAAATCTGGACGTGCTCAGGCAAAAGGCCAACCTCTTCCCATAATTCGCGGTAAACTGCCTGTTCAGGAGTTTCCCCCAGCTGTATACCGCCTTGCGGGAATTGCCACGCATTGTGTCCAATACGCTTCGCCCACAGCACTTGTCCATATTCGTTTGCCAATATGATCCCGACATTGGGTCGGAAACCTTCGGAGTCGATCATTTGGCGTACCTGATTTTGTTAACAGCTTATTCATGATTTCAGGGATTTGGCCTGTTTCGTTATTGGGCACAAATCAACACAAGGCAAATCAAAGAATAAGCAATGAAGTTTGATACGATCTTAACTAATTTCTACGGCTTAGCGGTGAGAGATTTACATTTTTTTGTGAGTAAATGACCTTAAATGGGAGTAATTGATGAAGCTGGCGTTATTTGACCTGGATCACACCTTGCTGAATATAGATTCTGATCATGCATGGGGTGAGTTTTTGATTGCCAGACAACTGGTAGACGAGACGGCGCACCGCCAGAAAAATGACCAGTTTTATCAGGATTACCAGAAAGGTACGCTGGATGCGGTGGCCTATAACGAATTTGTGTTTGAGTTTCTGGCCAGCCATGACATGGCTTACCTGCATGGCCTGCATCAGCAGTTTATGCAAGAGGTGATTATTCCTGCCATGCGCCCCAAAGGCCAGGAAGCCATTGCGCGGCACCGCGAGGCAGGGCATCAGATTGTGATTATTACTGCTACCAATGCGTTTGTGACCAAACCGATTGCAACCGCTTTTGCTGTGAGTGAACTGATTGCCAGCCAGCCGGAAATCCGTGATGGCCGCTATAGCGGTAGCTTAAATGGCGCACCCTGTTTCCAGATGGGCAAGTTGCAGCACCTGGAGCAATGGCTGTTGAGCCAGAATGCGCAACTGGAGGAAAGCTGGGGCTATTCGGATTCCTTTAATGACCGTTTCCTGCTGGAGTTTGTGGATCACCCGGTTACCGTAAACCCGGATACCCGCCTGCATGCGCATGCACTGGCGCATGGCTGGCCGGTAGAAGACTGGTCTTTAAACAACACGCTGGCCTAAGTCTTAAGCAGTAAAAAAACAGGCATGCAGGTAAAACGGCATGCCTGTTTTTATTGATCAAAAAATGTCATAAAACTGACATAAGGGCTTTATATAATGGCCTCAGAAAAAATAAATGCACCTTATATAAAAACATAAGTTAGGTGCACTACGATAAAATAATTCAATAGAATAAGATTCGCTTTGGCGAAGATGACAACTGAAAAATGACAACAAAGGAATGAGACAATATTTATGACAGAACAATTATTAAACATGCAGCGTCAGGTTGCAGAAATAAAATTAAAATGGGTTATTGTGCCGTGGTTAGTGACCCTTGCGGCATGTATTTGGCAGCATCAGTTCTTTACGGGCTGGGTGCTGATTCCTTTTATCCTCAGTATTGCAGTCACCAATAATTATCAGGTGGCCCGCCAGCGTGCCAAAAAAATACAGCAGATTAACGATCTGCGCATTGATGCCATTTTCTGGCAGCCGCTACAGCAGCAATATCCGCATATCAGCCTGAAACAGCGCCGCCTGATAGAGCAGGGCTTTAAGGATTATCTGGCACTGCATGTGATGCAGAAGCGTGCCTTTGCCATGCCTTCGCATGCGGTGGATGCACTGTGGCATGCCATGCTGACCTTTCCAGACCGCTACGACAAGCTATGCAAGGATACACTTGGCCGGCCACTGGTACACCGCCCTTATACACCTAACCCCTCCAGTACAGATGCCGCTGAGCAGGAAAAACAGCTGCTGGAAGCATGGCGCTACAGTTGCATGCTGCATGGTTTTGACCCGCGTAATGCCAGTAGCCTGCCACGCCTGTTTGCCATTGATGCAGCACTGGCCTGGGCTGGTGGGCAGACCTTCGACTTACAACAGCTAGGCACCAAATATGCCGAATACTTGCGTGACCAGTCCTCCTCATCCAGTTGTGGCAGCAGTGGTTGTAGCAGCTGCGGCGGTGGGGATTAAGCTTTATCCTGTGCGCTAAGCTCCAGACATTCCTCAATCAAGGCTAATGCTGCCCGGGATTGAGTTCTTGCCGGATGGCTGACCATCCCCAGATTCCTGCTTAACCCAATCGGTAAATCCAGTTCCATCAAATCATCATTTAATAGCGAGGTTGGTAGTACCGACCAGCCCAGACCAATGGATACCAGCATGCGAATGGATTCCAGCGGGTTGGTGCTCATGTTGGCCTGCGGCTTTAAGCCATATTCGGCAAAGGCTTGCAGGGTAATCTGGCTGGTGTAGGTATGTGCGGCGGGCAACAGGCTGGGGTAGGCCATTAAATCCTGTAAGCTGAGATTGTTTTTGTGCGCCAAAGGGTGAAAAGGCGCTACCACAAAGGCCAGGGGATCAACCCATAAAGGCTGATAGTGCAGGCGGGCATCTGCATTGGGTGGCAGGGTTAAAAACGCCAGTTCCAGCTCGCCACTCAGCACCGCCTGATGTGCCTGTTCCGAATCCACAAAATGCACGTCCAGTTGTACATCGGGATAGCGTTGTACATATTTTTTTAAAATGACCGGCAGGTGATGCAGGCCAATATGGTGGCTGGTGCCAATGCTCAATACGCCTGCAATACTATTTTGGGCATGGCTGAGTGCATGTTTGATGTCGGCGTATTCCAGCAGCCAGCGCTTTACCCGGGGCAGCAGCTCATGTGCGGCAGGGGTGGGCTGGATGCCACGCCCTGCTGGTTCAAACAGCCGCACATTCAGTTCTTCTTCCAGGTTTTTCAGGCGCTTGCTGATGGCTGGCTGGGTGAGGAACAGCTTTTCCGCCGCCTCGGAAATGGAACCGGTTTCCATCACGCTAATAAAGGCCTGAAAGGTGGAGAGGTTCATTTATTGACCTTTGTAGCTATATTTTTTAATTTTACATATAGGTTTTTCTGGCCACTGCTAGTTGTTTTTTCTTCTATTTCAAAAACATTTGAGTTTTGTTTTAGGAGGTCAGTAATTTTCTTAAAGCCATAATTTCTTGGATCAAAGTCAGTTTGCAGCAGTTTCCACTGAGAGCCGAAAGAACCTACAGGAACCCATTCTGTATCGTGATTATTAAAAATTTGCTTAATTGTTTCAATAGGGAGTGCTTCGGGCTGATTGGTCACTATTTTGTGAGGCAACTGATCATTAATTTGAGTATTTTTTTTTGGTTCTTTAATGACAGGTGGTGCTTCTGGAGGTAGTTCATCACCTCTTAAGTTTTCAACATAGATAAACTGGCTACATGCATTGATGAAGGCTACAGGAGTTTGCTTTCTGCCAAAACCGTATACGGTTGCGCCCTGCTCCTTGATTCTTATTGCCAAGGCAGTAAAATCGCTATCACTTGATATGATGCAAAAGCCATCAAAGCGGTTGGTATACAGTAAGTCCATGGCATCAATAATCATAAAGCCATCTGTAGCATTTTTACCTGATGTGTAGGCAAATTGCTGCATAGGTTTGATGGCTAGTTCATTAACACATTGCTTCCATGCATTGCCCACTTGATCGGTAAAGTTCCCATAAATTCGTTTAACGGTCGCTTCACCATACTTTGTTATTTCATCAAGAATATTCTTGATATCTTTCGCAGAAGCATTGTCCGCATCTATCAATACAGCAAGCTTGGATATCTTTTCTTCGGAAATATTGAAAACGGTTTTTTTCATGTGAGAGCCACTCCTTGGAGTGTGTGAATGTGTTTTATAATATTCCTTATATCTTCTGGTTTGTTTGAAAATGACAAATAATTTTTATGATTGATAGGGCTGTTAACTCAAAAACAAGCCGGCAGGATACTGCTTTGCTATCCTGCCAGCCTATTGCTGAAATTTATTGTGCGGCAGCATCATTCTTTTCCCAGATGCGTTCATGAAAGAAAAAAGCAAAGGCCTGCACGGTTGGTTCCAGCATGCTTAGGGTTAAGGCCATAATCAGGTTGCCGGTTACCAGGTAGGCCACGATGGCAGCCACTGTAATGTGCATGATGTAGTAGCTAAAGGTCTTTTTAATGGTACGCTGGTTATCTGCAATAAAGCCTTGAATGTGCGCCATGGTGTCACCTGCCGGACTGAATGTGTGCTGTTAGGCTTAAGATAACGAAATGAGTATTATTTGTAAAATCGATTAAAATTATTTTTATGATCTGATATTTGAATTGTTGGTTTTCCTACGGGCGCTGTACGGCCTTTCAGCTTCGGGGTACATTTGTTTTCAGACAGAGATTAAATAAATCAAAAGTGTAGAGAATAAAAGGGAGCTAGATAATTGAACGACTATGTTGATAATGTCAGACGGGTATCATCGCAGCAGATAGTCTACAGCACTAAAAAAATGTACCTGCCTCAAAGTTTTAAATTGCCAGTGAAGTGGATTGTTCTGGTTGTTTTGCTGCCTTTTATTCTTATTGCAGTGCTGGCATTTCTGCTAATTTATGGCAGTATTGATAAATCCCTACTGGTCTATAGCGTGTTCGGGTTGCCATTTTTGTTGCTGGTTGTCTGGGTAGTGGTAGCTATTTTCCAGGGTGGAAAACCTGTAGATGTAAGCCTGTTGTTTGATAGGCCTCATAATGAAGTGCTGGTTTATGTGGGTGGGCATAAAGCACGTAAAATCAGTAAGCCGCAGTCTATGCGGGTGATTGTTCGTTATCACCGTTTATATTCTTCCCGGTCATATAGGAAAAGTAGAATTATCATGCTGTCGGTGGAATTGATATCAGCACTTACAGCTGCGGATGGCCAGGTCGTGCAATATCTGCCTATTGCTAATATCCAGTGCAGTACCCGGAAAGAAGCTATGGATTCAATGGCTGGTGTGGTAACGAATTACCAGTTTATTTCGGAGTGGCTGCAAGTGCCTATTAGCTGCGATACCCAGCATGTATTTATTGGAGAAAGTGAGAAAAAGGAAGTCTGGTATCTGCTAATGAGCTAATTGATGTGCCAGCTAAGGCTTTGACCATCAAAGAGGCATCCCCAGGCCTGTAAATGGGAATGCCTTTACGGTGTTTATCCGGTTACGTTAATCAAAATGACTCATCAGGCTCTGGATAGAGCTTCTTAAACCTACAATATCCATAATTAAATCAAACGCGCCCAGTGCCGGGGTATAGCCATAGTCGCTGTCCGAACGCTGGATAATTTGCTGGGTGTCGTACAGAATCCAGCCGGTAAATACCACCGTACCTACAATGCCTATGATCAGGCTTAGAAAGCTGGTGGATACAAAAATAAAGATCAGGCCCAGCGCCAGCATTAGCCAGAACGCCATGTTTAAAATGGGTTGCAGGTTGGAAAAGTCACGTGAGGTGCGGTGTACATACAGGGTTAAACCGGCAAATACGATTACCGTGAGCAAGGTAGAAGCCATAAACAGCGAAGGATTGCTGCGTGCTACCATGCCCAGAAACAGGCCGGTAATCACCACAAATACGATGGATACCACTTTAATAGGCTGGCGCAGGCCAAACCAGCCGCAGGCTACCCACAGCAGGGTATCCAGTATGCCTAATACCCATTTACTGGCAGGTGGAAAGGTGAAGTAAGACACCAGACCCAGCAAAAACATGCCGCCCAGGCTCATTAAAAAAACACGGTAAGTTTGCTGCACAAACAGTGCCTGTTGCGGTGATAAATTGGTAGGTAATAACGTCATGGCATGTTCCCTTCAAAGGCATTGTTTATAAACAGTGGATAATGTGATTTATTGGTTAATTTGAACTACACTTAAAGCTGCTTAGGTGATTGATAACTAATAATATATAGCTAATTTCTGGTTCGGATTATATGCAGGAAATATTTTTTAAGATAGCTTTAAGCTGTAAATAGTTATGTAGGGCTTGTTGATATCTAATACATTCCTAAAAGTTTGCTAATTTATAAAAATGATAAATTAGTTTTATTTGAAGATAATGCATATACTTGGCATATCCACCCAGCGGTGCGGCATTGATGCGAGGTAACTACACATGACCGGCAAGACCTTATATGACAAATTATGGGATGACCATTTGGTCAAGCAGCGCGATGATGGTTCGTGCCTTATTTATATTGACCGCCAGTTATTGCATGAAGTAACCAGCCCGCAGGCATTTGAAGGACTGGAACTGGCAGGCCGTGCCCCGTGGCGCCTGGATGCCAACGTGGCAACTCCGGACCATAATGTACCGACTGACAAGCAGGAACGTGAAGAAGGCATTGCCGGTATTAAGGATGATACCTCGCGTATTCAGGTAAAAACCCTGGATGATAACTGCAAAAAATTTAACGTGGTTGAGTTTGATATTAACGATGTGCGTCAGGGCATTGTGCATGTGGTGGGGCCGGAGCAGGGCTTAACCTTGCCGGGCATGACCGTGGTA